>JBCQUC010000115.1:0-2695 GCA_047174275.1 Rikenellaceae bacterium
TAGATGATATTTAATGAAGAGATTATCGGAACTTAAAAATGGTGATGTAGCAATTATCACGAAGATACATAGTAGCGGAGAGTACTCTAAGCGACTAACGGAGATGGGATTTATCAAAGGGAGGCGAGTTGTAGTTATTAAAAATGCTCCGCTTAAAGATCCTATTGAGTATGAGTTGATGGGGTATAGTATCTCGTTGCGTCGACGTGAAGCTCAAGATATCGAGGTGGTTTTGGAGTCGGAGCTGACACAAAAAGAGATTGAGTTGATGCAGGCTCAAGGTTTCAACTCTCAGAATAGTACCGATTTCGGAGCGCAGATCCCTAGAGGAAACCGCACGATAAATGTAGGTCTGATTGGTAATCCGAATTGTGGAAAGACCACTCTCTTCAATAATATCTCGGGGCTCGATGAACATGTAGGTAACTACTCAGGTGTCACCGTTGGACTCAAAAAAGCGTCGGTTATACATAATGGTTATACAATCAATATAACAGATCTTCCGGGAACATACTCTTTGTCGACCTACTCTCCAGAGGAGAAGATCGTAAGAGAGGAGTTGATAGGGGACAAATATGATTTTATAATCAATGTAGTCGATGCAACGCTTTTGGAGCGTAATCTCTATCTAACAACACAGTTGATGGATATGGCTCGTCACATTGTGGTGTCACTCAATATGTACGATGAGTTGCAGATGTTGGGGGATCAATTCGACCATCGACAGATGAGTCTTATGCTCGACATCCCATTTATTCCAACTATCGCGCGTAGAGGGCGAGGTGTCAATAGAATCCTCGATCGGATCGTTGCGATGTATGAGAATGAGTTGCCTCATACTCATGTTGAGAGTAACTTCGGACACTTTATCGAGAGACGTTTGGCGAATATTACTGAGAGACTCGATGGGGTAGATATCTTCCCTGGGCTGCCTCGTCGATATATCGCTATCGGATTGATCTCTGACGATAAGGAGATGCTCGATGTTGTTGATGAATCTATTCGAGGTTACTGCAAAAAGATGCGCAAGGAGGTCGAGGATGAGTATCATGATACAATTCAACAGGTCTTGGCAGACTCTAGATATGGCTACATTAATGGTGCGCTAAAGGAGACTCTAAAGGTAAATAGTGACCGCTTTAAACGCTCTCAGGTTATAGATAACCTTATGACCCACAAGTTTTGGGGCTATCCAATCTTTATGGTGATTATCTGGTTGATGTTCTACTCGACATTTACATTGGGTGCATATCCTCAGGATTGGATCGAGATGGGTATTGGGTTTATCTCTGATTTTATTGGATCGACAATGAATGATGGGGCGTTGAAAGATCTAATAATAGATGGTATAATTGGAGGAGTTGGCGGAGTTATGGTCTTTTTACCCAATATCTTGCTCCTGTTCCTATTTATTTCGATCTTGGAGGATTCTGGTTATATGGCGCGAGCTGCATTTATTATGGATCGATTGATGCATAAAATTGGTCTGCATGGAAAGTCGTTCGTTCCGTTGATTATGGGCTTTGGTTGCAATGTGCCAGCTATTATGGCGACTCGAATCATCGAGGATAAGAACAACCGTCTGTTAACTCTTCTCATTGTGCCATTTATGTCGTGTAGCGCACGTCTGCCAGTCTATATATTGGTTGCAGGTGCACTATTTCCAGCATATGCAAGTTGGGTCTTGTTTGGGCTCTATATCTTTGGAGTGTTACTTGCGGTTATGACTTCGGTAATATTCAAGAGGGCTCTTTTTAGTGGTGATGACCATCCATTTGTGATGGAGCTACCTCCATATCGTCTACCTTCGGCTCGTAATACTGTGAAGCATATGTGGCACAAAGGGTCGCAATATATCAAGAAGATGGGCGGCATAATCATGGTGGGAGCGGTTATTATCTGGGCACTGGGTTACTATCCATCGCGTCAAGATAGCTACTTGGAGCGTATCGGTCATGTAATAGAGCCAACTATTCAACCTCTAGGTTTTGATTGGAAGATTGGAGTCTCGCTGATTACGGGAGTCGCAGCGAAAGAGATTGTTGTGAGCAGTATGGGTGTGATCCATAAAATTGATCCAGATAGCGAAGCTAGTGATGCAGAGCTTACGGAGCTAATCAAAACAGATACCTATTCGAGTGGACCACATATAGGCGAGAAGATATTTACGCTGCCTGTAGCGTTCTCGTTCTTGGCATTTGTTTTGATATACTTCCCTTGTCTGGCTGTTATTGCGGCTATAAAACGGGAGAGTGGATCTTGGAAATGGGCTCTGTTTACCGTATTTTATACTACTGGTTTAGCGTGGATTGTGAGTTTTGTGATCTATAATGTAGGTTCGCTTTTTGTTTAATTTTATATGTGATGCCCTATGCAGAATATTTTAGTTTATATTATTATTGCGGCAGCAGTGATATATAGTATAGTTGCAATTGTTAGATCCGTTAGACAAGGCGGTGGAGGGTGTACGGGAGATAGCTGTAGCCACTGTAGCTGTAACGGTGAGGACAAAGATAGATGTAACGGATGTAAATAGATTATAATAATAGAGTGGTTAATAAGTTAAACTTTTAGCCCTAACTACCCGACAAAAAATCAAACACCCCACGCCCATTGCATAACCGTCCATAATTGTAGAGCGCAGCGACCAATGCCTCAAGCCCATATTTCACAAACGACTTAGCCAAATATCCGT
>JBCQUC010000050.1:0-14907 GCA_047174275.1 Rikenellaceae bacterium
CGTCTTATTTGGATCTCAATTAGTTGTAGCTGCTCGGGCTCTAGCCTGCTTCGAAGAAGTTGATAGCATAGAGAGTCGGAATGCGAGATGAGTTCCAAAAATAGGATATCCTCGAATGAGTGTGTCGCATTAATTTTGGATGCGGCGAATGTAGCTGTCGCTATTACTGAGTCTAAGCTCTTAGATATCTGAATGTTTTGCATAGTTAATTATGTTTTGCCGATATAACGATGCACCGTGTTGCGATATTATGCGACATCAAATTCTCTAAATTTACACAATAAAAGGGCTCGCAAAAACATTATAATTAATAATAAATACTACCTTTGTGTTGGTAGCAAACAATATGAAAATAAATTAGGGGGCGGGTATAGCTCCCATAGATAACTTTTAGCCAATGGTCAAAATATTATGGGTCGACGACGAGATCGATCTGCTTAAACCACACATACTTTTCCTCAACAAACGAGGATATCAAGTTGCGACATGCAACAATGGCTATGATGCGATTGATATGGTCGCCGAAGATGTCTTCGACCTTGTGATCCTCGACGAGATGATGCCTGGAATGACAGGTCTTGAGACTCTGCCTCGTATTAAAGAGATTCGCCCAGATACCCCAATAATCATGGTCACAAAGAGCGAAGAGGAGAATATCATGGATAAAGCTATCGGATCGAAGATTGCCGATTATATCATTAAGCCAGTAAATCCAAATCAGGTTCTGCTATCAATCAAGAAGTTTGTCCACTCTCAAGAGTTGGTTACCGAGCAGACTACAGCCGATTATCGTTCTGAGTTTGGGCGACTCAGCTCTTCACTACAGATGGCATCGACCTTTGCCGATTGGTGCAACCTGTATCGTCGTCTCTCGGCGTGGGAGATCGAACTCTCTGGATCGAGCGATGAGAGCATTCGCGAAGTGTTGAACTACCAGAGAATCGAGGCGCGTCAAGAGTTCTCGAAGTTTGTCTGTCGCAATTATGAGGGGTGGATTAATCGACGAGATAACGACAGCCCTGTAATGTCGCATATGTTGATGCGAGATAAGATATTCCCCCTTGTTGATCAAGGTCAAAAGACGACTCTGCTTCTGATTGATAATTTCCGATACGATCAATGGCGCACGATTGGTGCACAGCTACGTGGTTACTTTGATATTATAACCGACGACTTTTACTGTGCGATATTGCCAACCGCCACACAATATGCACGCAACTCAATATTTGCTGGTCTTATGCCACTCTCAATTGCGAAGGTGATGCCCGACAAGTGGGTGCATGACCATGAAGAGGGTGCGAAAAATCAATATGAGGAGGAGTTCTTAAGGCGGCTTATCCAGACATGTGGCAAGAACTACAAGATGACGTTCGATAAGTTGATACGTCCTGAACATGGTCGCAAACTGTTGGAGAATATGCAACATATCTATGATGCTGACCTCTCTGTAATTGTATATAACTTCCTAGATATCCTCTCTCACGCTCGAACAGAGACCGATATCATCCGCGAACTCACCGAGGATGAGGCTTCGTTTAGATCGCTCACTCGCTCTTGGTTTGAACACTCGGAGCTATATGCAATATTAAAGCTACTCTCTGAAAGAGGACACAATGTAATCATCACCTCAGACCATGGAACAGTGAGAGTCGACAAGGCGGTAAAGGTTACGGGAGATAAACAGACATCGGCAAATTTAAGATATAAAACTGGTCGAAACCTTGCATATAACTCACGTGATATATTCGAGGTGACACGCCCCGAGAGTATTCAACTACCATCGAGCAATATAACATCGAGCTTTATATTCGCCTATGACACCGACTTTTTGGTCTACAACAACGATGCGAATCGGTATATTCGATACTACAAAAACACCTTCCAACATGGTGGAATTTCAATGGAGGAGATGATTGTTCCATATATTGAGTTAAAGCCTAGAGGATAATTATTAAATTTTATCATTAGTGTCCGATAAAAATCCAACAAACCTTTGTAATGCGCTGTAATATAATAGATTATACATGTTTGTAAAATCAGGGGCTTACTTTTACCGATAGTCCCATTTGAGATACGAAATTGAAAATTTCGTCATCCTGAACTTGTTTCAGGATCTCAGCAAACGACAACGCAACCCACATAACACACTAAAACACAATGGTTTAATTAATGACGCAGGGATCCTGAAACAAGTTCAGGATGACGAAATTTTCAATTTCGTATCTCAAATGGGACTGCTAGAAAAGTTTTATCGGACACTAATAAAATTTTATATATTAAAGAGATAGATTAACGAGATCTGAGTGCATTTTTGCTCAGATCTCGTTAATTCATTAATGCCAGCACCTTATTAAACACTAAAAACATCGACCTACCATATATATAATAGGCACTCCAGATAGTTTGTTAACACAATCTTAAAATGTGTTACATGTTACTTAACATTATTTATACATCGTAGTAATAACTTCTTCTCAACTTTGCACCGAAGAAAAAATGTATTAAATAAAATTTTGATGAAACTAAACAAACTATCTCTGATTGCTGCACTCATACTTAGTGCAACGCAGATGATCTCGGCGATGACACTACGCGGTGTAGTTGTAGACCAAGAGAGCGGAGAGCCTCTTTTGGGAGCTGCAGTAATGGTAATGGGAACAACAAACGGTACATCAACTGGGTTTGATGGAGATTTCGAACTTAAGGTTGAGCCAGGTCAGCAGATCATGGTCTCTTACATCTCTTACCTATCAACAGAGTTTACAGCAGAGCGCGGAGAGAAAGATCTACAGATCAAACTTGCTCCAGATACACAGATGCTTGAGTCGGTTGAGATTGTAACAAAGGTGAATCTAGAGACTGAGGCAAACCTACAGAGAGAGCGATTGGCTTCACACGTCGCAATCGAGAGTTTGGGAGTTAGAGAGATGTCGCTTAAAGGGCTCTCGAATGCAGAGGATGGTGTTAAGAAGATGACAGGAATATCGGTTGCAGGAGCTGGACAGATTATTGTCCGTGGATTGGGAGATCGTTACTCTATCACAACCCTTAATGGACAGCCTATCGCATCGCCAAACCCTGATAATAAGCTAATTCCACTCGATATTTTCCCTTCATCGGCAATTAGCAGTATCAATGTAAGTAAGGTATACGACTCAAAAGCATACGCTGATTATGCAGGTGCTCACATCGACATCAACACCAAGAATGTTGTATATGATAACTTCTTCGAGTTTGGAGTCTCAGTTGGAGGCAACACCCTTACAACAGGAAAAGATTTTTATATGATGGATGGAGTCTCTATATTCTCTAAATCATCAATTTCGAGCGGAGCTGCTGCACTAAAGGATAACTTCCAAGGTATGAGCTCATATATCAACGAAAATGATATATTCGACTCTAGTTTTATGGTATCTGAGAGCACTGCGCTACCAAAGATATCTGGAAATGTAGCTTGGGGTCGCAATTATAGCATAGCAAATCAAGAGCTTACAGTTATGGCAACAGCGATGATTGACAACGATTATCAGGTTATCAATGGAGCTTCAGAGGCGACACTTCGTGTCGATGGAACAAAGAGAAGTGACTTCACTTATGATAGCTACAGCAACACATTGAAGATCGCAGCTATGGCGACCGCTGGTATTTCGCTTCGTGACAAAGATTATTTGAGCTACACACTCTTCTACGCTCGCAATGCTGAAAATGAGTATCAGGATCGCCAAGGTTGGACATACGACGTAGATGATCTTGTTGGATCAATCAATATCTCGTCGGTATATGGTCTTATCACAAATCAGCTTCATGGAGAGCACTACCTAAGCGATAAGTGGGCAATCAACTACAACGCATCATACTCAATCACAAACTCTGATGAGCCAGATCGTCGTCAGGTTATGTATCAGGATAATGGCGATGGAACATTCTCTCTATTCAAAGAGGATCAGAATGAGACAATGCGTTACTTTGCAGATTTGGATGAGACAGATCTAAATGGACAGATCGCAACAGATTATAAGTTTGGTACAGATAACAAACATCTCTTCTCTGCTGGATTAGCTTATAAGACAAAGAACAGAGCATTCGACAGCTCTAGCTTCTATTACAACTATGGCTCTGCATCAAATGGTGGCTTTATCGAGCCTACAATCACAGATACACACTCTCCATCGTTCCTTACTTTCGATAATATTGGAACTGACACAGGTAATATCTCATTGACTTACGAGCGATACCCAAATGACTACTATGATGCTTATAGCAATATCCTTTCAGCCTTCTTCTCGGTTGATCTTAATCTAACAGAGGCGTTTTTGGTTACAGCAGGTCTTCGCCTTGAGAGCTCGGAGCAGGGTATCGAGTATGGTACAGAGTCTAGCACTTCACGTCTTGAGAAGACAATTAAAGCAAACGACCTATTCCCAGCCTTGAATCTACGTTACAAGATGGGAGATAAAAAGCAACTTCGCTTCGCTGCATCGCGCACAATCACACGCCCATCATTCATCGAGATGGCACCATTCTCATATGAGCCTTCATACGGATCGGGTATCGTAAAGGGTAATTCAGATATCCAGAACGCATATAACTACAATGTTGATCTTCGTTACGAAGCATTCTTCAACACAAACGATATGATCTCGGGAACAATCTACTATAAGTACCTTGACACTCCAATCGAGCGTATCCAACGATTGAGCACAACAGACCCTTACACATCGTTCGACAATGCAGATGATGGTTCGGCTGCTGGAGTTGAATTTGAGTTCCGCAAAGCGATCTCTGAGTCATTCCGCTTGGGTGGTAACGCAACATATATGTATACCAATGTAAACCTCTCTGAAGGGTCACAGACAAACGACAGCCGTATGTTGCAGGGAGCATCTCCTTACCTAGTAAACCTTGACCTTTCATACATGCCATCAATCCGAGGCGAGCGTCCATTGAGTTTTGTACTTCTATATAGCTACTGTGGTGAGCGTATCTACTCTGTAGGTGTTGATGGATTGGGTGACACAATGGAGTTGGCTACAAACGAGCTTGATTTCGTAGCATCTTATAAGATTAACGACAAGATGTCGCTAAAGCTGGAGGTTGAGAACCTTCTAAATCAAAACTTCGTATGCGAGCAGATCATTCCAGATACTGACAAGCGTGTAGTGGTCGAGAACTACGAGATTGGTATATCAGCAAAGGTAGGCTTCTCGATGAAGTTCTAAAAAAAGAAAGAAAACAAACAACAAAATAATCAATTTTATTAAACAACAAAATCATGAAAAAAGTTTTTAAGTTTTACACACTTGCAGCTCTTGCCGCAGCTCTTACCTTCACAGCTTGTAGTGACGACAACGACACAACAGTTGACGGTGGTTCTGACGATGATGTAATGACAGTATTGCCATCTGAGATCACAGAGGATTTGACAATCAAGGCTGGAAACTACACTATCAGTGGTGCTGTACACGTAAAGGCTGGTGCAACTCTTACAATCGAGCCAGGTGTAACAATCATCGCTGAGTATGACAACGTGTTGGATTACTTGATGATCGAGCAGGGAGCGAAGATCTACGCTGTAGGTACAGCTAGCAACCCTATCGTTATGACAGCTATCGCATCGGATGGTTGGGGTGGAATCCACCTTTGTGGATATGCACCAATCAATGGTGATGGTTCGGAGTCTGAGATCGGAGAGTGCCCTTATGGTGGTGACGACGAGAACGACAACTCAGGTACAATGATGTATGTACGTGTTGAGAACTCAGGTAAGACAATCTCTTCTGAGAAGGAGGCTAACGGATTCTCTTTCTATGGTGTAGGTGCTGGTACTACAGTTAGCTACTGCCAGGCTTATGGTGGTTCTGATGATGGATTCGAGTTCTTCGGAGGTACAGTAAATATCGACCACTGCGTAGTTGTTGACTGTACAGATGACTCATTCGACTGGACTCAAGGTTGGAGAGGTTCTGCTGACCATATCCTAGCTATCCAGACTACAGGAAGCGGTTGCGACTGTTTGATGGAGTGCGACAACTCAGGTAGCGACAACGCTCGTGTTCCAGTTGCTCGCCCAACAATCAAGAATGCTACTCTAATCGGTGACGGTGATGGTAAGGGTGCTAGATTCCGTGAGGGTACTCAGGTTGAGTTCTACAACTCTATCATCATGAACACTGCTAGCGCAATGATCGTGGAGGCTGACTACACTAACGCATCTTTCACAAACGACTGGTCTGCACTTACTCTATCTGCTGATTACGAGGCTTACAAGGAGCAGTCAATCGCTCAGGGTATTGCTCTTGACAATGTAATGTCTGCAACTTCATGTGATCTAGTAGCTCCATACACAACAGAGGCATTCCTTGCTGCTGGAAATGGTGAGAACCAGACTTTCACTGCAAACGCTGACTACTACTATGTTCTTTCGACAGACGTTGCTCCAGTAAACGGTGCTTCATATGTTGGTGCATTCAACCCATCTGCTACACCTTGGACTGCTGGTGCTTGGTGTGTAATTGACTAAGTAGTCGATATTTAGAATATATAAACCATATAAAAACATCCGAAATGTAGCTCTGTCTCATTTCGGATGTTTTATTATTGTTTATTAGTGTCCAATTTCTATACTTCTAGCAGTCCCATTTGAGATACGAAATTGAAAATTTCGTCATCCTGAACTTGTTTTAGGATCCCTGCATCATCAATTAAACCATTGCGTTTTAGCATGTTATATAGATTGCATTGTCGTTTGCTGAGATCCTGAAACAAGTTCAGGATGACGAAATTTTCAATTTCGTATCTCAAATGGGACTATCGGTAAAAGTAAGCCCCTGATTTTACAAACATATATAATCTATTATATTACAGCGCATTACAAAGATTTGTTAGATTTTTATCGGACACTAATAATTATTGTTAAGAGGCTCTTTATTATTTTGCAAAAGTCATCAATAATTCGTAACATTGTAGTATACTAATCTTTAAATTTATAACCTAATTAAAAAAAACTAAAAATGAGAGAGCTATTTACTCTATTTTCAACACTATTGATGACCATCTGTGGTGTGTTTGCCGCACCTACAGCATCCGATCTTATTGCCTCCAGTCAATCGGGATCTGCATCTGTATTTTTTGAGATGTTAAGCGACAACCCCTACGATCTAGATGTGGATGGTTACTCAAACCCCAAAGAGTTTACAGTGCGCCGAGGTCTACCTAACTTCATGCGCAAATGTCATGAGGGTGGAGATATTGTTGTTGGATACATCGGAGGAAGCATCACAAAATCGGATGATATGTACCGCCTACAATCGGCAGATTACATCGCTCGAATGTTTCCAAATTGCAAAATGATTGGTGTAAATGCAGGTGTTGCAGGTACGGGATCTGACCTTGCCGCTTGTCGTCTTCAGGAGCATATTTTGCAATACAAACCCGATCTACTATTTATTGAGTTTGCTGTTAATGGAGCAAATGAGATGGGTGTTGAGGGTATAATCCGCCAAACAATCAAAGATAACCCCGAGACTGACATCATCCTTATCTATACGCTATTTGGAGATCAAGCAGGTGATTATGTTAAGGGCAATCTACCAACGAGTGTAAAACGCCTTGAGCCTGTAGCCATTCACTACAATTTACCATCGGTGCATATGGGTATGTGGGCAGGATTTTTGATCGATGAGGGTAAAGCCCTATGGAAAGGTGATGTTGCAGAGGCTACACAACAGGGAAAAATAGTATTCACAAAAGATGGCGTTCACCCACTTTCCACTGGAGGTAACTACTACGCTTCGGCAATAGCACGTGCATTCAACGAGATGAAAAACAGTGCTGCAAAAGAGTCTCTCAAACTTATCGAACCACTCAGCCCAAAGCATATGGAGAGGGCAAAGAGTGTAAAGCCATCGGATATTGGAATCGACAGTAGTTGGAGGGTGATCCACGCTGATGGACATGAGGATTATGACACCTTCAAATATTGGTTCTCCGATATTTATGATGCTAACCCTAACAGCACCCCACTTAAGTTTAAATTTCGCGGTAACAAGATTGGTCTATTTGATATTGGCACCAAGGATTGTGGAGCTGTTGAGATTATCGTAGATGGCGAAAAGCTCATCGCTACAAAGTATCGAGGTGGTAATACTGTATTACAAAGTGAGTTATTCCCAATAAGTGATCCTCGATATAGCTTTTCTCGCTTTTCGGCTCTCTGTATGAACCCTTGGCTTCGAGGTCAAGCTGAGTTGTTGTCGATTCCAGAGGGGCTTCACGAGGTAGAGATACGAGTTATAGATTTGAGTCGCGAAGCAAAACTCAAGATAATAGAGGATGCTAATTTCAAGGTGAGAGATGACGTTATGGAAAAATGTTCATCAATGCTTGATGAGTCATATGTACATTTTGGTAGGATTCTAATCGAAGGAGAGATTATCAAATAACAATATTGCAACTCTTTTAAATCTCCAACATCCAATCTCGGAATCATTCTGAGACTAGATGTTGAGGTTTTTTTAATCAAACTATTAAAGTGTCCGATAAAACTTTCCTAGCAGTCCCATGTGAGATACGAAATTGAAGATTTCGTCATCCTGAACTTGTTTCAGGATCCCTGCATCATCAATTAAACCATTGTGCTTTAGTATATTATATAGGTTGCATTATCGTTTGCTGAGATCCTGAAACAAGTTCAGGATGACGAAATTTTCAATTTCGTATCTCAAGAGGGACTATCAGTAAAAATAAGCCCCTTATTTTACAAACACATACAATCTGTTATATTAAGCGCATTACAAAGGTTTGTTGGATTTTTATTGGACACTAATATCAAACTATTGCAAAACAGTAGTTTTGCTCCGCTTTAGATATAGTTGATAGGTGGATGAAATTTTGAAGAGAACTCTACGTTATCTTCAAAATTTCGCCACCTTGCAACAATCTCCTAATAGCCACCACCTAGAGCCTTGAACAGAGATATGTAGCTGACGTACTGTTCTGTTATCGCCGCCACTAGACCCATTTGAGCCGAGTATAACTCTCGTTCGGCATCAATGACATTTAGATAATCATTCATGCCATTATCGTATAGGGCGTTTACCTTATTTGCGATGTCGGCATTTGTCCCCACCAAAGCCGCTGCCGCCTCTCGTTGAGTCGCATATGTCTCGATCGCGATCAATGCACTCTCCACTTCTGAAAATGCTGTGAGCATTGTATCTTCATAGGTGTAGAGTGACTCCATATAACTTTGCACCGCTATTCGTTCGCTATTTTTTAGGCGACCAAAATTAAATATTGGTTGTACAACCTCTCCGATTACCGTCCATGCCCACGGATGGCTCGATGTCAAGGATTTTAGAGTTGAGCCCAACACTCCACCCTCTGCAGTGATAGAGAGCGATGGATAACGATTGGCACGCGCAATACCAACCTTTGCGGCTGCACTCTCCATATTATAATAACTCTCGATAACATCGGGTCGTCGCTCAAGCAACTCCGATGGCATTAACATAGGTATTTTAGGAGGTAACACCCCCGCCACAATTTCGTGTGGAACATCGGGTGACACTCGACCATACACATCGTTAGGGGTCTCGCCCAACAACACCGATAGAGTCATCTTTGTCTGTTCCGCGACTCTTGTGTAGAGACTTATATCACTCAAAGCACTATACTTTAGACTTTGAGCCTGCTCCCTCGCAACCCCATCTGACATACCATATTGATACATAGAGTCGATGAGTGCCGCCTCGCTCAATCGAAGGTCGTATGTACTTTGTGCAATCACAAGGTTACTCATCGCCTGCTGAAGCGTGAAGTATACATTTGCGATCTCGGCTGCAATTGAGAGCCTCATTGCACGCAGAGCCCACTCCGATGAGGCATACTCTGCCTTTGCCTTTTTTGAGCTCTGGCGAAGTGCTCCAAAGAGCGAGACCTCCCAACTAATTGTGGGTTCAAGGTAGTACTCTTGCACATTCTTGTCGGTATATGTATACTCATTCTCTCCATAAGCCACAAGAGACAACGCTGGCAGATACTCCGATTTTAGAACCTTTATATTAGCCTGTGCACTCTCGACCTTTGTTGCAGCGGCTGCCAGATCACGGTTATTCAACAGTGCTCTCTGGATCAGATTATTGAGGGTGGTATCTCCGAATATCTCCCACCATTTGATGGGCAGTTGCAGAGTGTCGACATCAATACTCTCTCCAAAGATCCAACTTTGGGGCGGCTCCAGATCGGATGTGAGCAATTTTGGAGCACACCTCCACAGCGATAGCAACGCTATTGAAACAGCGATATATAATCTAATTTTTCTCATCTTTTTTCATCTTTTCGCGCAGGGCTTCAAACCCTCCAAATTTTGCAATCATGTAGTATAGGGCAGGGTACAAGAAGACTCCAAATATTGTCGCAAAGAGCATACCTCCAACCAAGGCGACACCCATAATATTTCGAGCCGTGGAGTAGACTCCCGAAGCAAAGACCAGAGGCATCACACCCAAAATAAATGCAAATGCAGTCATAACGATTGGTCGCACACGCAGCCTTGCAGCCTCTATTGCAGATTCAAGAAGCGATTTATCTCCATCGAAGAATATTCTATCGGCATACTCCACAACCAAAATTGCATTCTTTGCCGCCAACCCAATCAACATCACCAACGAGATCTGCATATATATATCATTTACAAATAGAGCATTCAAAAGGTGCGCAACACCCGTAAAAATCAGAGCTCCAACCACAGCTATAGGGACTCCAAGCAGAATCGAGAATGGCAAGCCCCACGAATTATAGAGTGCAGCGAGTGCCAAAAACACAAATATAATAGCCAATATATAGACCACACCACCGCTCTTCGACGCTTCGTTTTGGACAAATGAAACGCCACTCCAAGCAATCCCTATATCTGGAGGGAGTATGTCTCCGCTGACAGACTTAACAACCGCCATACCTTGAGCCGACGAGACTTTATCCGCAGGGTTGAGCGTTATTGATATTGACCTATAGAGGTTAAATTGCGTTACATACTCGACTCCTGTTGTCTCGCTAACGCCAACAATCGTACTTAGAGGGATCTTTTCACCATTTGAGGATATAATATAGATATTTAGAAGCGACTCCTCCCCCAATCTAAACTCTGGAGCTGCCTCGATATATGTCTCGTAGAGTCGTCCAAATCTATTGAAGTTATTTATGTATGAACCGCCAAACATCGTTCCGACCAACTCATAGAGCTCCGCGATATCGACACCGAGGCTCTGCGCATGCTCCACATCAATATTTAGTTTTCGTTGCGATATTCCACTCTGGTATTGAGTGGTCACAGAGCCCACCATTGGATTTTTGCGAAGTGTATCCATCAACATTTCGGTCTGCGCCCACAGATAGTCACTCCCTCGCCCCTCTAGATCTTGTACCTCGAATGTAACACCTGAGGTAAGACCAAGCCCAGGGATTGCAGGGGGTATAAAGGCGTATGCCATAGCCTCGGGAACTGCAACATATAGTTCGCCATTAAATTTGTCAGCTAGCTGTGCAGCGGAGAGTTTTCGCTTGGAGTAGTCAACAAACTCCACAAATATAATACCGCTATTCGATGATGTGATACCTGCCAACATATTATATCCAGCAGCATACGAAACCGACTCCACACTCTTGTCCAGAAGGATAATATCCGCAACTCTCTCCATTGACTCCAATGTGATTTGCAGCGCGCTATTGGGTGGTGTCTCGACCATCACCATCGCATAGCCTTGATCCTCTTCGGGAAGGAATCCATCGGGAATTATTCTCCATCCAGCAACTATAAGCGCAAGCAGTAGAACCACAAATATAGCGGTTCGAGTTATGCTCTTTGTTATGGATTCAACCGATGATGAGTAACGACTCATAACAGATGCAAACCACCTATTAAACCAAGCGAAAAATCCACTCTTTGGCTCTTCTCGATTGCGAAGCAGAATAGCACACAACACTGGAGAGAGCGTAAGGGCATTTATTGCAGAGATCACAACCGAGACCGCAAGCACAATCGCAAATTGTTGGAACAAAAGACCTGTAATGCTATCCATAAACGATACGGGGATAAATACAGCCAACAAAACAACCGTCGTTGCAATAATCGGAGATGTCACACTTCGCATTGCAGCCTCCGCAGCCTCGGCAGGTCGCATACCATTCGAGATATTGAGCTGAACAGCCTCTACCACCACAATCGCATCATCGACCACCAGACCTATCGCAAGAACCAACCCCAACAGAGAGATTATATTGATCGAGAAGCCCAGAAAAGGGAAGATTATAAACGCACCAAGCAGCGATACAGGGATAGCAATAAGAGGGATAAGCGTCGCACGCCAATCTTGTAAAAATAGATAGATAATAAGTATAACCAGCAACAGAGCGATTATCAATGTTCTAAATATATCGTCTATACCAGCCTCGATGCTCCGCGTACTATCAACCACCAGATCACACCTCACCTGATCGGGTAGTTTCGCGCTAAGCTCCTCGACTCGTGCTCGCACCTTCTTGCCAACCTCCACAGCATTGCTGCCAGTTGTCTGGTATATAATCATCATCGCCGCAGGGTCGGAGTTATAGCGCGACGATATATCATATGTCAAGCTCCCAAGTTCAACCCTTGCAACATCTGAGAGTCGCACCGTTCCACCCGTTGCAGAGGAGCGAAGCGAGATATTCTCAAACTCCTCGGCTGTAGATATTTGAGGAGGGAGGATAACGGTATATGTATAGATTGTCTCCTTGCCTGTTGGTTGAGCCCCAAATTTTCCAGCTGGATAGACTCCACCCTGCGACTCTACAGCTGTCGAGATATCATCAAGCGAGATACCGTAATACGACATCTTCTGAGGATCGACCCAGATTCGCATTGAGTACTCTCCTGCCCCCATCACCTGCACCTCACCGACTCCTGTGATCTTAAGCAGCTCATCTTTTATATTGATATCGGCATAGTTTGTCAGAAATGTATCGCTATATCTGCCACCACTATGTATTGCATAGACCATCATAAAGGATGGCATAAATTTTTGCGTCACCACACCCTGTTGTATTACAGATTCAGGCAGCAGAGATGAGGCTGTAGAGGCTTTGTTTTGAGTTAAAATGGCGTTGATGTCGGCATTTGTCCCGATATTGAATGTCGCTTGCAGCGTCATAGTTCCATCATTTGCGCTCGTTGTCTGCATATATAGCAGGTTGTCAACACCCATAACATCCTCGGCGATAGGGGTTGCTACTGCATCATTTACAGTTTGTGCATCTGCACCATCATATGTTGCTGTGACCTGCACCATTGGAGGTGTAATATCGGGGTACTGCTCCACAGAGAGCGTCAACATCGATATTGTACCGATCAAGAGTATTGCGATAGCTATTGAGATGGCAAATATTGGACGCGAGATAAAGAATTTTCCCATTATTCTAAAGTGTTAAAGTCTATTTTGTTCTTCTTAATTTATTGGTGGTCGATAAAACTTTTCAGTCAGTCCCACTTGAGATACGAAATTGAAAATTTCGTCATCCTGAACTTGTTTCAGGATCTCTGCATCATTTATTAAATGTAGAGTATTGTCATCTGCTGAGATCCTGAAACAAGTTCAGGATGACGTTCCTTTCGGAACGTATCTCAAGTGGGACTATCGGAAAAACACAAACCCTTAAATTCCAGATTCATATTACAACAAATTAAAAACTAATTTTTATTATATACTGGAATAACCTTCGAACCCTCGTGGATCTTGAGCTGAGCCGATGTGGCAACCACCTCGCCAGCTTTGAGCCCCGATCGGATATGCCAATACGTTCCATATGTACCCCCTAACTCAACAACCCGATATGTTGCTGTGCTATCACCGCCAATTACCCATACCGAGTTTATACCTTGCAGTTGAGTGACTGCCCTCTGAGGCACCATGATTTTGTCGCTCGCCTCTCCAATGTTAGCATATACACGTGTGAACATATTGGGTTTGAGCATACCATCTTGATTGTCAACTTTAACATATATAACAATTGTGGAGCTCTCTTTCGAGATATCTTTTTGTGTGTAGTCATATACAGCTTGACTCTCATATTTTGAGCTATCGGAGAGTATTAGAGTTATATCGGATAGTAGATCACGATTATCGTAGCTATTTTTTTGCCCTGTGTATTTTAGGTATTTAGCAGTTGGTATCGCAAGAGCTAACTTAATGGTGTCGATATATGATATGGTTGTGAGAGTCGAAAACTCCGTCCCCGGGCCAACATAGTCACCAAGTGATGCTGGAGACTCCGCAATCAGACCATCAATGGGAGATGTGATTGAGGCATACGATAGATTCAACGATGCACTTCGAAGAGACTCCTCTGCCGATTTGAGATTTGCCTTGGCAGCGGCATAGTTTGCGGTATACTCATCTAACGAGGTTCGACTAATGGCATTGATCTTAGCTAGAGGGAGTGCTCGATTATAGTTATTCTCAGCCTCCATATAGCTAGCTCTTGCCGACTCCAACATTGCAAGTGCCGAGTAGTATGTTGTATTGAGTAGCGATGGATCGATTGTAAAGATAGACTCTCCGCGAGTGACAGGTGCTCCGCTTTTGTACCTCACCTCTTGGAGATATCCATTGACACGAGGCTCTATTGTGACACTATGGTGCGCTTCGGTGGTGGTTGCAAACCATATCTTATCGCTTTGCAGCTCCTCTTTAACCTCTACGACCTCGACATTTAGAGGAGGCATACCACTCTTCGACGAATGTTTCTTACAACTAGTAACGGTTGATAAAGCCAGAAATATTAGGCAGATAGATGTAATTTTGTCCATATAGATTTATTTTTATCTAATGGAGGGGCAAAAAACATACCCAAGGGATCTTGCAAATGCTTTAA
>JBCQUC010000051.1:0-14879 GCA_047174275.1 Rikenellaceae bacterium
CTTAATACCGTTGCTATACAACAAATGAGAGTACTATCGCAAGTTGAGAATCGAAAATTATTGAAAACCACATAACTAAGAATCTGTTTAAATTTGAATGAGAAAAATTTAAACCGATTCTTAGCTATAGTTTCAACCTTTTTTACTAACTTTGCGCACATACATTAATTTAGATATAGAAGATGATTCAATCATTAAGCGAACAAGAGCAACAGAGACGAAATTCACTCGCGGCACTCCGCGCAGCAGGCATCGAACCATACCCAGCAGCTAAGTATGAGGTGACAGCTACAGCAGCACAGATCACCAAAGAGTACTCAGCCGAAGAGGGTAACTTCGCAAATATCACAATCGCAGGACGTATCATGACTCGACGTATCATGGGTTCAGCAGCTTTCTTCGAGTTGCAGGATCACACAGGACGTATTCAGGTATATATCCGTCGCGATGATGTCTGTGCAGGGATGGAGGATACGTCGCTCTACAATATAGTATTCAAGAAGTTGCTCGATATTGGTGACTTTGTGGGTGTTGAGGGTTACGCCTTTATCACAAATACAGGTGAGTTGTCGGTGCACTGTAACAAATTTACAGTGCTAAGTAAGTCGATCCGCCCACTTCCGATCGTCAAAGAGAAGGATGGTAAGACATTCGACGCATTCACAGATCCTGAGGTTCGCTACCGCCAAAGATATGTCGACCTAGTGGTTAATCCACAGGTTCGCGAGGTCTTTATGAAGAGGGCAAAGATCATCGCTACAATGCGCGAGTTCTTCAACTCTAACGGTTACTTGGAGGTGGAGACACCAATCTTGCAGCCAATACCAGGAGGAGCTTCGGCACGTCCATTTATCACACACCACAATGCACTCGATACCCAACTATACCTTCGAATTGCCAATGAGCTATACCTCAAAAAGTTGATCGTTGGTGGATTTGATGGAGTCTATGAGTTTGGAAAGGATTTCCGTAATGAGGGTATGGATCGCACTCATAATCCAGAGTTTACGGTTATGGAGATCTATATCGCATATAAGGATTACCTCTGGATGATGGAGTTCACAGAGCAGATGTTGGAGCGTGTGGCACTCGCTACAAACAACTCAACAACTCTTACGATTGGGGATCGCGAGATCTCGTTCAAAGCACCATTCCGTCGCCTCTCGATGACAGATGCAATTCGCGAAAAGACAGGTTTCGATATCACAGGAAAGGGCGAGGCGGAGCTTCGTGTAGCGTGTAAGGAGCTTAATGTTGAGGTTGATGAGACATATGGAAAGGGCAAGTTGATCGACGCTATCTTCGGACAATATTGCGAGGATGAGTTGATCCAACCAACATTCATCACAGACTATCCATGCGAGATGTCGCCACTTTGTAAGCGTCACCGCGAGAATCCAGATCTTACGGAGCGTTTCGAGCTATTTGTCAATGGTAAGGAGTTGTGTAACGCATACTCGGAGTTGAATGATCCGATCGATCAGTTGGCTCGTTTCCAAGATCAGTTGGCACTCTCTGAAAAGGGTGATGATGAGGCGATGTTCATCGATATGGATTTCGTTCGTGCTTTGGAGTATGGAATGCCTCCATGTTCGGGAATGGGTATTGGAATTGACCGTCTAACGATGTTTATGACCAACCAATCATCTATTCAGGATGTGTTGTTCTTCCCACAGATGCGCCCTGAGAAGCGTATTGTGAATGATCCTGTTGAGGCATATACCGCAATAGGTGTTCCAGAGGAGTGGGTTGAGCCGATCCAGAAGATGGGATATGTAACGGTTGATTCATTGAAGAAGTTGGCTCATGCGAAGTTCTTTAATGAGATATGCGGATTCAACAAGAAGAACAAATTGGGACTCAAAGCACCAGCAATCACCGATGTTGAGGCTTGGTGCAAGCCAGTTGAAGAGTAGAAAAACGAAGTTTTTCGCCAGCTCCGCGGCGAGCACGCCGCCCGCCGGAGGCAGTTTCGTCGGGTTTTCGCCCTCCCTCATAAAAAGGATCTTTTCGAAGAAAAGTCCTAAAGAGGGCGTCAGGGCAAAGCCCTGAAATCTGGTCGAGGGTAACTTCAGCAACTGCCTCTGGCGGGCGGCGTGCTCGCCGCGGAGCTGAGGAGAAACTTTGTTTCTCTTATTTATACATAGACAATATTTATTAATATAAAAATACAAAAAAATGAGAAAGAAAATCGTTGCAGGAAACTGGAAGATGAACACACTTCCATCACAGGGTGTTGAGCTAGCTAAGAACGTAGCTGCACAATCATCAGAGGTTTGCGATTGCGTTAACTTCATCGTATGCCCTCCATTCACTCACCTTTCAGAGGTTATCGCTACATTGAAGGATACAAAGGTAGCTGTAGGTGCACAGAACTGTGCTGCTGAGACTAAGGGTGCTTACACTGGTGAGGTTTCAGCAGAGATGTTGGCTTCAATGGGTGTTGAGTATGTAATCTTGGGACACTCAGAGCGTCGTGAGTACTACGGAGAGACTTCTGAGACTTTGAACAAGAAGATGGCTCAGGTTTACGCTAACAACATGATCCCAGTTTACTGTGTAGGCGAGGTTAAGGATGAGCGTGTAAACGGTACTTACTTCGACGTTGTTAAGGCTCAGATCGAGGAGGTTGTATTCAACTTGAGCGAGGAGCAGTTTGCATCACTTGTTATCGCATACGAGCCAGTATGGGCAATCGGAACAGGTCTTACAGCATCTGCAGAGCAGGCTGAGGAGATCCACGCTTACATCCGCGAGGTTCTAGCATCTAAGTTTGGTGTAGCAGCTGAGTCAACAGCTATCCTTTATGGTGGATCATGCAAGCCAACAAACGCTGGTGAGATCTTCGCTAAGGAGAATGTAGATGGTGGTCTTATCGGAGGTGCAGCATTGGTAGCTGAGGACTTCATCGGAATTGGTAAGGGTTTCTTCTGCGCTAAGTAGTAGGCTCTCACTCTCTAGAGTTTAATAAAAAACACCTTGGTTGAATCGTCTGTTCAACCAAGGTGTTTTTTATTAATGGCTAGTACTGATGCGTTAACCTTTTCCCGTCATCCTGAACTTGATTCAGGATCTCCCGATTTTTTCGTTAGAAAAAACTCGGGCACGAAGAGGATACGTTGATAATTAAATATTTACGAAGGCAATATCGTTGTGCCCGAGTTTTCGTTCCGAAAATCGGGAGATCCTGAATCAAGTTCAGGATGACGACTCTGGTGAGTCGAAACGAGGTGCCAACATAAATCGCAAGGTTTTATCGGACATTAATGGTTAATAATACCTTGTAATGGTATTAATATTTCGTTACATTCATAAATTTATAAAATTATTTGCATATATTTGTACCATAAAAGGGTGTTCAGGTGGCAAAAAATGGTTGATATGCAATATATTTAATCCTATTGTGCGCATTATGCCCCGATCTATTTAATTAAATATTGAAAAATGAAAAAAAGATTCATCTCTAAACTCTTTTTTTTAGCCCTTCTATTACTGAGCGTAGGGTGTGGTTCGTCGAATAACGATGAAACGCAGATCGTTATAGTCTCAACAAATGATATGCATGCAGCTTTTGAGTCGATGGCAAAGGTGATAACCGTTGTCAAAGATCTGAAATCTAAACATGATAATGTCTTGGTGCTCGACGCGGGAGATCACTGTACAGGAAATCCATATGTCGATATGGCAGAGCCGCAGGGAGAGCCTATCCATGAGTTGATGCGAATGGCGGGCTATAGCTACGGAGCGGTGGGAAACCACGAATTTGACTACCAACAAGCTGGTTTCAAGTGTGGTATCGAGGCGATGTCACTAAAAGTCCTCTGTGCAAATGCAGATTTCGAGGGTACGGTGCTCGAAGATCAGATCAAACCATATGAGATATTCGAAATAGATGGTGTTCGCACAGCGATCTTGGGACTTATTCAGATTGATGATTCGGGTCTACCATCTGCAATGCCAAGTAATATGGAGGGTATTGAGTTTGTGAATGGTGTCGATAAGTCTTTGGAATATAAATTCTTACGCGATAGTGCCGATCTAGTGATTGGACTTACACACTTGGGCTTTGAGGATGACTCACTTATGGTCTGCAAGAATACTATGTTCGATCTAGTTGTCGGAGGTCACACACACACCTATCTACCAAATGGACGCACAATCAATGGAACGTTGGTGACTCAAACAGGAAGTAAATTGAAGGGTGTTGGAGTTACACACATCAAGATCAAAGGGGGCGAGGTGATCTCAATTAGCAACGAGGTAGTATCGTTGGATGGAGTCGAGCCAGATGCTGAGGCTCAGGCATATATCGACTCTTGCAAATCGGATAGCCCACTAAATGATCCAATCGGAGCTGTGGGTCAGACTCTTTCGAGGGTGGGTCTAGCGAATATGATTACAGATGTAATGCGCGAGCGAAGTGGGGCAGATATCGTACTCCAAAATGCAGGCTCAATTAGAATTGATAGCCTTGCAAAGGGGGATGTTACAATTGGACAGATCTATGAATTAGAGCCATTCCGCAACCATATCGTAACTCAGAAGTTGACACTCGACCAGATTAAGGAGTTGGTTATGGTTAAATATAACAGCTCGGGCGGTGAGTCTCGTTCGATTGATCTATCACCTAGTGGCGCAACATATACCATATATACCAATGACGAGGGTCTAGCCACAGATGTCGAGTTCTTCGATATGAAGGGGCGAAAGATGGCAAATAAGAGCTATATAATGGGTACAAACAACTATGTAGCTTCGGCATATACCTACTCAGGTAGGGGCAAAGCGACACCAATCGAGGATCGAGTGATTGTTGCCGATGCAGTGATCGACGTTATCAAACGCGATGGAGTCTACAAAGGAGACAACAAGATCAGAGTAACAATAAAAAAAAGGAACAAACATCAAATAACTAATTTTAACTAAATCAAATTATTACTATGAAGAAAATTCTTCTATTGATGATCGCGATGGTAGTTACAGTTGCATCTTATGCACAGATAACAACATCAGGAATCAGCGGAGTGGTAGCAGATAAGAGTGGCGATGCTCTTATTGGAGCTACAGTTATCGCTATTCACACTCCATCGGGTACTGAGTATGGTGCTGCGACCAACACAGAGGGTCGTTACACAATGCAGGGTATGCGTACAGGAGGTCCTTACACAGTAACTGTATCTTATATCGGTTACCAGACTCTTGAGACTACAGATCTTATGCTTAAACTTGGTGAGACAACAACATTCAGCTGCGATTTGGCTGAGGGAGTTAACCTAGAGAGTATCGAGATCGTAAGTACTGCTGATTCACGCTTCAACGACTCTAAGACAGGAGCTGCGATGAACTTCAACTCTGCGGCTATCGAGTCAACACCAACAGTATCTCGTAGCGTGTATGACGTTGCTACACTCTCTCCATTTGTTAACTCGTATGATGATGGAATCTCATTCTCGGGCTCTAACAACCGTTACAACTCATTCCAGATCGACGGTGCGATGGCAAACGACGTATTTGGTCTTGCAGATGCTGGTATCAATGGTGGTAGCACAGGTTCAAACGCCGTAGCATTGGATGCTATCGAGGAGCTTCAGGTTGTAGTTGCACCATTCGACGTTCGTCAGAGCGGATTTACAGGTGGTGGTATCAACGCTGTTACTAAGTCGGGAACAAACACATTCAAGGCTTCAGCCTACACCTACTACAACAACGAGAACTTCTACGGTACAACAGCAGGTGCACTCGATGAGGGTGAGACACGCGAGAAGGCTACAGAGCAGACTACACAGGTTTATGGATTTACAGCAGGTGGCGCACTTATCAAGGATAAGTTGTTCGCATTTGTAAGTGCTGAGAAGAATAAGAGTGTAGAGCCAGTTGACTACTACCCTGGAGTTTCGTCTAGCTACATCTCGGAGGCTACCGTAAATACTATTATGGATGCTTACTACGATGTAACAGGTATCCAAGAGAGCTACAGCACAAGCAATCCAAATACATCACGTGAGTCAATCGACCTTTTGGCTCGTATCGACTACAACATCAGCCAGAAGCACAAATTGATGGTTCGTTACCAATACAAAGATGCGTTTGATGATGCTTATGGTGCATATAGCAGCTCATACTACTTCAACGGAAGTAGCTACTCTTACAATAACAAGACTCACTCTGTAGTTGCTGAGTTGAACTCACGTCTTTCGAATAGAGTATCAAATGAGTTCCGTGCAACATTCACTAGCGTACGCGACCACCGCGAACTTGACTACCTAGGGCCACTCGTTAAGATCTCGAACGTTGACTTCGGTGTTGATAGCTCTGGAGATGCAAGAACTGGTACAGTATATATCGGAACTGAGGCTTACTCTGGTGCAAATGCAGTAAATCAGGATGTATATACAATCTCTGATAATGTCTCAATCTACAAGGGTGCACACACAATCACTGCTGGAACTCACAATGAGATCTACAAGATTGGTAACACATTTATCAGCAACGCAACAGGAACATACTCATACAATAGTTTGGATGACTTCTTGGCAGATAGCGCTAACTCATATCAGCTTACTTATGCAGTAAATAGCGATAATCAAGATTATATGCCTATCATGAACGCTGGTCAGTTCGGATTCTATGTTCAAGATGAGTGGAAGCCAAACAATAACTTCACACTTACAGCTGGTCTTCGTGCAGATATCGCAGCGATCTTCAACGACCCAACAGTCAATGAGGCTTTCAATAGCAGTGATCTAACAAACGATGGTGAGTATATGGTAGGACGTAGCCCTAAGACTCAAGTTCTTTGGTCTCCACGTGTAGGTTTCCGTTACCACCTAAATGATGAGCACACATCACTTCTTCGTGGAGGTGCTGGTATCTTCACAGGACGAGTTCCATTTGTATGGTTGCACAATGCATTTAGCAACAATGGTGTCGATAAGAAATCTATATCGGTCTACGCCTCTTCGGGAAGTGTTCCTGCTCTATCTGATTATGGTTCAACAGATGGAGTTGTAGGTACTGAGACTATCAATATCGTATCGGAGGATTTCAAATACCCACAAGTGTTCCGTGCTAACTTGGCTTATGAGCACAACTTCACAAATGGTTGGAAGGCTACAGTTGAGGGATTGTACACAAAGAATATCAACGATGTAACATTTAGCAATGTAGCTTTGAGCGACAACGGTCTAAAGGTCTATACAGTATCGGCTGATGCAGCAACAGAGAGCAACACTGCTACATACTACAACAACGACTCTGGCGATTACTACGCTATTATCAATCTTGAGAATACAAACAAAGGTTACTCATACAACTTGAGTGCAATGGTTGAGAAGAGCTTCGATTTTGGTCTTAACGCGATGGCATCTTACTCATTTGGTAAGGCTTACTCAGTAAACGGAGGAACATCATCACAGGCTGTATCTAACTGGCGTTACAACTACGCAGTAAACTCTAACGATAATGAGCTTGGTTTATCAACTTATGGCACTCCACACA
This sequence comes from Rikenellaceae bacterium, assembly GCA_047174275.1. Classification (GTDB taxonomy): domain Bacteria; phylum Bacteroidota; class Bacteroidia; order Bacteroidales; family Rikenellaceae; genus Alistipes. The sequence continues at coordinate 7,498 of JBCQUC010000051.1, forward strand.
ACATTAAACTTGCATTGAACTATGTATCTCCAATGTATGCTAATGGTCGCTTGAACACTGTTGTAGGTTTGACATACAACGGATCAGCAGGTTACCGTTATAGCTACTGCTACAACGATACAGTTGATATCAATGGTGATGGTGCTTATGGCTCTTCATATGGTAACACACTTCTCTACATCCCAACAGAGGCTGAGATCGATCAGATGACATGGGATTCAGTTGAGTCTAAGGAGTCATTCAGAAGCTGGGTTAACTCGGATAACTATGCAAGTAGCCACCGTGGTGAGTTCTGTGAGCGTAATGGTGTAGTATCTCCAATGGAGCACCACATCAACCTTCATATTGCAGAGAACTTCATCTACAACAAGGAGCGCAAGAGCCGTGTTGAGATCTCTCTTGATATCATGAATATCGGCAACTTGTTGAATAGAGAGTGGGGAATGTACAAGTCATCAGTATATAGCCTACGTCCACTTCAAGTTACAAACATGACAGAGGTAGATGGTGGTTACACACCAACATATAGCTGGTCAGGCTCTACAGAGATCTACGATAGCGAGTTCGCTTCACGTTGGTACATGCAGCTTGGTGCACGCATCACATTCTAATACATTGTAGAGTCTAGGCTCTACAATACCACAAAAACATCGATGCCCTACCTTTGAGAGATCAGAGATAGGGCATCGGTGTTTTGTGTATAATCAGTCGAATGATGATCTGTTATTGGTGTCCGATAAAGTTTTGCGATTTATGTTGGCACCTCGTTTCGACTCACCAGAGTCGTCATCCTGAACTTGTTTCAGGATCCCTGCATTGTCAATAAGAGATATATTATATTTGCTGTATTGTCGTTGGCTGAGATCCTGAAACAAGTTCAGGATGACGTTCCTTGCGGAACGTATCTCAAGAGGGACTATTAGCAAAATTGCAGGGTGTTATAAATATTTATAGGTATTGCAGATACTCTTGTGTGAAGTTTGCAGTCAAGGAGTCTCCTTCGGCTATCGCCTCTTCTATCTCTTGACGACTCCAGAAACGTCCTCCATCGAGCTCTGTCGAGGGGGTTATATCACCCTCATATATGCAGGTGAAGGTGTTTACTAGCTCCCTCTCAACACTCGACTCAAAGATATAACGACACAGAAATTTAGCCTCAAAATCCTCTATCCCCAACTCTTCGCGAACCTCGCGCCTAAGTGCAACCTCTATACTCTCGCCATAGTCGACATGTCCACCAACGGCGGTGTCCCATCTCCCTGGCTGTATATCTTTCCAATCGGGGCGTTTTTGAAGGTATATATCCCCTTTGGTGTTGAATAGCTGTAGGTGGACAACAGGGTGCAGCAACATCGAGCCCGAATGGCACTCTCCACGTGTCGCACTCCCCGTTACAACCCCATTCGCATCTACCAATGGGAATATCTCCTCTTGATTATCTTGCATAGCTTTTAAATCTTAAAATTCAAAACTCCCCTCTTCGCGTGGCAGACCTGGCGTAAAGCCCAATGATCGCATCCAATCCGCAGCGTCTGGCGAGACATGCTCTATACGATCTTGCCACTGTTTGCTCTCTATGAGGCGCAACTTCTCACTCTCGATCTTAGCTTTGATCGGGAATTGAGGCTTCGCAATCTCTGCAACCTCCTCTCGAACAGATGGTCGAATTGCACGATTTAACAACTTGTTACGCGTTGGTCGCAACTCTGCCTCCCACTCAAAACCAGGTAGGAAGAGTGGAATATCCATCGGTCGACGCTCAAGTGGTGCGAAGGTGTAGGTAGGCTTCTGACGATAGATAATACCATCCAACTCTTGATTCTCGATTAAGAATGTCGCTGAACCACTCTCGATATAGGCTATTGTATTGACGATCTGAGTCTCCTCATCCTGCATATAATAGATCGTCTGCACATTACTATTTACATCGTTGCGTCTAACATTGTTATCCTCGAAGAAGGCTCGCATCTCTTTGCCTTTCACTTGGTTTATATATGTAGTGTCACCCTCAATAACCAATGATGCCATAATTGGGTTGCCAATAAAATCGGCATAGTCTATTGCACCCTCTAGGGTATAAAAGTCCATCTTATCGGCTGTAATTTGATTCTTTCCACTCCAAACAATAGGCTTCGTATAGAGGTTCATAACCGTATCAAATGAGTTGCTCACCAGAGAGTCACACACCATCTGGAAGTCGCTACGGAACGATCTTACATCTCCATATGCCAAGACAACTCGATAGAGACTATCTCGCTCTGGAGTGCTATCCATCTCGGTTGTATCTTGCTCCATTGGGGCAACCTCCGCTACTATATCACTATCTTTGAGAGTGTCATTCGTCTTATTGTAGCTCTCAATCTCTGCCACAATTCTAAGTAGAGTCATACTATCTGAATAGGCGTTTTTGCCACTCTCACGACGCTTCTCGACCCTTGCGATCAACTTCTCACGACGCTCTTCGAGTTTGCGATATTCGCGTGCCTCCATCGCTGAGACCCTTGCAGCCTCCTTCTCTTTGCGAGCTATACTCTTCAACTCTTTTTTGGTTGGCATGGTATCTACGACAACCGCTTCGACCTCTTGTGGAAGAGTGTCAACTGTTGGTGTTGGCTCGATTTCGTGTTCATGATGCTCTGGGTGTTCATGATTATGGTCATGCTCGCCTTCATCTTCATGGTGCTCTGGATGTTCGTACTCCTCTCCATACTCATACGCCATCTCTTCGGGCGACATCATCATCTCTGCCATACCCTCTGGAATGGCAAAGCTATTTTGAGCCATCTTCAATGAGTCTGTAAATGGGCCTGTACCATTGACATATGAGATCATCTCGATTGTGTCGCCACGCAGGTACAATGAATCTATAGGTTGTTCGGGCTGTTGTGTATCATAGTTTATTACGAGTGGATCACGAGTCAAGAGAACCCTCTCGATCTTGCCCCAATATTGAGCGTAATCGCCAAATGCCATCGTCTTGTTGGTGGTGTCGACGATCTGGATATTGCGACGAAGAATCGCCTCCTCTCTGGTTTTATAATACTCCAAAGAGTCTCCCCACGCCTCTTGTTCGTCGGTCAATAGGTATCCACTCTCAGTCACGGAGTAGAGATCTAGCTCCTTGCTATAGAGACCTGCATCACCATACAAATAGTCACCATCATCACTCCAGATATTGCTATTCTTGAAAAAAGTAGCTTGGTCACTCGCCATATTGTAGATCACCGAGTCACTTATCATAAGGTAGCCCTCGCCTTGCAGTTCAACCGCTCCAACTCCAACCACATCCTTTGTGTCGGCGTAGTAGTAGCCATCGCTTGACTCCATTATATCGTACCCAGGCTCCACTATCGCTATTTCGAGGCTATCTACACTGAGACTGTCTACGCTAAGGCTATCCATTTTGAGGCTATCTCTATCGGTTGGATTCACAAGTTTGATTGTCACTCCGCCACCCCAATATCTGCCGATATTATTGAGCGTGTTGAATGAGAAGTTATAGGTGTAGAGTGTGACATCTTCGTCGACAACCTTTACCAGTGGCGAGTAGAGCGTAGCGAGATTGTTTTGGCTATCATAGTCCACTCGATCGCAATAGGCATATGTGGTATTTTTGTTGATAAGGACATTTCCGAAGCACTCCAACCTCTCATCGTCATATCGCACAGCACTATCTGCCGTAATCACAGCACCATTGTGTTGAGCGGCAAAATCTCCAACCAAACAGAGCACCGACTCACCATCTTTGAGTTTATGAGGGTAGACCAAATTAGCCTTGATATCGACCAGCTCCCCATTAGAGTTATCACTCTTGAGATCTCCCGATGGAGCTGCGCCACCCACCTGCGAAGAGAAGATCGAGTAGAGAACCAGAGATAGCAGAGCTAACGTAGAGAATTTACGCATAAAAGAGCCTCCTTACTTTACCCAACCTGGATGTTCAAACTCCGCATCTCGATACTCGGGATCTATGTAGATGTAGGTTGCTGCAATATGACGAGTCAACCACTCATCGAATATCTCCGCCTGTTTAGCCGCCAAAGCCAACCCTTCGAGGTGTATATAGTCCTCCTCCATCGAGGCTTGGTGTGCTGGATATACCTCGACCAACTTCACGATCTTGCTGATTGGGTTACCCAAAAGATCCTCCGTAGTGAAGGCATTCGAGATCTCACCCCTCTCCAACTTCATCAATTGGTTGTAGTCATCGAGGCTCTTATACCCCATATTTCCGAAATCCTCTTTCAAGAACTTTGTAACTGTCAACTTTGCATCGAAGGCGTTGTATCGCTCCAACATATCGTGGTTCGAAACCACTCCACCATTCATCTTCGAGGATGCGTCATCGGAGTATTGCAGAGCTGCCCTCTCGAATGTTATAGAGTCTTGGCGAATCTTGATTACCAAGCTATCAAGGAACTCGATAGGCTCCATCAACTCCTCGGTTGTATACTCTGGACGAAGCAGAATGTGGCGGCAGTGAAATAGATCTCCTCGACGCTCAATAAGCTCAATGATATGAAAACCAAACTGAGTCTCAACAACCTCCGAGACCTGACCTGGCTGTAACATCTCCAACGCCTCGGCAAACTCCGTAACAAATGCCGTTGATGGCTGTGGCTCCATCTCTCCACCGCGATACGATGATCCTGGATCTACGGAGTACATTCTCGCCAATGATGTAAAGCGCGACTCCCCGCTAATAATCTTCTCTCGCATACCCAACAGACGCTCTTTGACACGTCTCTTAGCGTCATCTATTTTGCCTGGGAAGCGGGTGATATGGGCGTAACGGATCTGCTCTCCAATAAGTGGCAGAGAGTCGCGATCCTTGCTCTTGTAGAACTGCTCCACCTCACCTGGAACGATTGTCACTCGACCGATAACTTCGCTCCTCATAGCTTGTGCGTAGCTCTGCTCTTCGAGTGATTTTCGCAAAGCTTCACGTATATTGAAGATCTCCATATTTTGAGCCCTCTCCAACTCCTTGATACCCCCCACGCTCTCACTCATCGAGGCGATATGTTGCTCTATGCGAGCTCCAATATCGACACTAGATACCTCAACAGAGTCGATTAACCCCTGCGAATAGAGCAATTTCTGCATCAAAAGCTCCTCCAACGCCTCGTCGGTTACGCTTCGATCCGAGGTGTAACCTTGGCGGCGATAATTCTCCTCGATCATCGCTGCTGCATCTGTAATATCGGATAGCAAAATGGACGACCCTCCAACGACCGCAATAACTTTGTCGAGCATATATCGTTTGGTTGGTTGACTATGCTCGCCACTCTCAAGAGCATAGCTGTTTAGTGAGATAATACTCACAAGAAAAAGCAGTAGATATCGCATATATCTAATATTCATAATATTTCTATTTTTGAGAATTTATATTGTCTACCAGTGTCGAGATGTATCCCTTCTTTCCAAAATCACCCTGACCTGTATTTATGTAGTTTCGAATTAAATCATTCTGTTGAGCAGCTTCGTAGAGTGCCCCCTCTTTGCGATGTATTAGAGCTGTCTGGTACTCATTGGTGAGTAGTCGACGGATCGACCCTTCGACCCTTTCGAGAGGTGCGGTGTCGCCCTCGACTCTATACTCCGTGATCTCGAATAGGTAGGTGTGGGTATCATCTTTGAGGCTCTGCACTCCGCTGCGCTTCATATATTGATCGCTGTTGCTACCCTTTGCGATTGGCAACATCTCGATAAAATCGGAGTAGTTGACCCACTTCAAATCAAACTGTTCAAGCTCCAGATCCTCGAACTTCTCACTAATCGAGATCAGATCTTGGCGTTTATCCTCCGACGAGGATCTCATAAGTGTTCTGAGTTTGGTTGTGCTGCTATTGCTGAGGGGGATGCGCAAAATACACCCCTTAATGATCGCTACATCGAGTTTGAAATTTTTCGAATTTGCGCTGTAGTACTCCTCAACATCCTCATCCGTAAATGGAGCCTCTTTCGAGGAGTCGATATAGTATTGATCCAATTTGCGTGTCAGAAGAATTTGTCGATAGGCATCGACCATACTCTCGATTTCGAGCTCCGACGAGGTGAATATTCGCTCCGCCTCCAGAACCTTAATTTGGCGGTGGATCCATTTGTCGACATATGCCGATACAAACACAACACTATCCTCACCCTTAAGGTCTGTTGGTATTGCCGAGACTAACTCGCTTGTTGTGAGCGATTTGTCACCTACGGAGGCGACCACACGCCCCCCATCTACGATGCGAGGTAGCTCTTGACACGAGAGTTGTATGAGCGCGAGAAGCGCGATATATATTATGCGTTGTAAATTCATCTTATAGATTTAATCCACAAAAATAGCGATTTTACTCCACATTTAACGCTTTAAACCCATATTTTATTATTTTCACCGCCATTTTGCCCCTTTTTCTTTCGATCGAGATAGATCACCTGCTGCGAAATAGCGACAACCGATAGGATTACCACTCCAACCGAGATTCCATAGACAACGCTGTATATGGTCTTATTTCCAATGATCGAGTAGAGCGTAGTCCCTGAGAGTCCAAACACAAGGTAGAGGTATGCCATAACATTATTTAGGAAGTGTATGATTATTGGGGCGAAGATCGAGTTGGTTCTAATGTAGAGGTAACCCAACAGAAGTCCAATCATAAATGCATTGAGAATCGATTGAGGTTCAAAGTGCATAACTCCAAACATCAACGACGAGACTACACACGCAATCCAGCCACCATGTTTCCTGCGGATAGCCTCTAATATAACACCTCGACACAAGAGCTCTTCGAAGATAGGAGCTACAATAAGCAGCGCAATCAACATATAGATTCCACGTCCGACAGGAGCTTGAGACTCTGGTAGATACTGCATCAATGGCTCGATAACAACAACGGTCGACAACAGCATAATAAATCCCCAAAGTAGAATCGTAGGGTTGAATCCGCGCACCGAGAATCCGAGTCTCCACTTCCCACCTCTAATTTGACGATAGATGATTACAAGCAGCAAAACAAGCGGTTGCGCCAATATCGAATAGAAGAGCGTAGTACGCCCCATCTCGAATTGAAGATTGCGACGCACCTCCATCATAACAGATGATATCTGTTCGTGAGATACAACCTCAAAGCCCATCAACGAGATCACCACCTGCGCAACAAATTGTCCAACAAGAAAGATCCCCAATATAGCTAGTAGATCGATCCATGTTGGGAATGCCCCCTTTTTTTTCGTCTGCTCCTCTGTGGTTGAAGTTGTTGACTTTGAATCTGACTTTGAACTTGAATTTGATTCTGAATCTGTCGGATTAAGCTGTTGTTGTTCAGCGTCACTGTTGTTATATCTGCTCTGCTCCATAATCGTAGCGTATTTGTAATATTACGCCAAAGATATAA
>JBCQUC010000008.1:0-13043 GCA_047174275.1 Rikenellaceae bacterium
TGGTTCAGCTCCATCTACTCCATATTGTACAAACGCAGAGGGACAGGGTCCAGCTTGGGCTAACTCTTTGTTCGAGGATAATGCAGAGTTCGGAATGGGTATGCAGATGGGAGTTGAGAAACTTCGCGATCGTTTGCGCCTAACAATGGAGGATGCAATTGCTAACTGCTCGGATTGCTCTGAGGAGTTGAAGGGTGCAATGCAGGAGTGGATCGACACTCGTCACTCTGCGCTTGACTCTGAGGCTGCATCGGCTAAGTTATTGCCAATGGTTGAGGCTTGTGGATGCGAGGCTTGCCAGAAGATCCTTGAGTTGAAGGATTGGTTGGTTAAGCGTTCTCAGTGGATCATCGGTGGTGACGGTTGGGGATATGACATCGGATTCGGTGGAGTTGACCACGCTCTAGCTTCTGGAATGGATATCAACATCTTGGTTCTTGATACTGAGGTTTACTCAAATACAGGAGGTCAGTCATCTAAGGCTACACCAGTTGGAGCGATCGCTAAGTTCGCATCATCAGGTAAGAGAATCCGCAAGAAGGACTTGGGAGCTATCGCAATGACTTACGGCTATGTATATGTAGCTCAGGTATCAATCGGAGCATCACAGCAGCAGTTGTTCAACGTGATGAAGGAGGCTGAGGCTTACAATGGCCCATCGCTTATCATCGCATACGCACCATGTATCAACCACGGAATCAAGGGTGGTATGACTCGCACACAGACTATCGGTAAGGAGGCTGTTGCTTGTGGATACTGGCACCTATGGCACTACAACCCAGCGTTGGAGGCTCAGGGCAAAAACCCATTCGTAATGGATTCAAAAGAGCCAGATTGGACTAAGTTCCAGGCATTCCTTGCTAAGGAGGTTCGTTACACATCGTTGAAGAAGGCATTCCCAGCAGAGGCTGACGAGTTGTTCGCAGCAGCTGAGGATAACGCTAAATGGCGTTACAATGGCTACCAACGTATGGCTAAAATGGAGTACTAGTAGATAGTATATTTAGATAGAGAGTCGGGTTATCGCTAAAATGGTGGTAACCCGATCTTTTTATTTTATTAGTGTCTGAAAAAATATTTTTTAACACAATTATAGCGACTTATAACGGTTTTATAAAATGGGGGGGCTTATTTTTATTAGCAGTCCCACGTGAGATACGAAATTGAAAATTTCGTCATCCTGAACTTGTTTCAGGATCTCTACAAAGAATCTAAAACACTGATAGTTAGGGATCCTGAAACAAGTTCAGGATGACGACTCTGGTGAGTCGAAACAAGGTGCCAACATAAATCGCAAACTTTTATCGGATACTAATATTTTTATTTTAGAATCTCAATAAAAGCATTGAATATTAAGAATTTATTCTTACCTTTGCAGCGCAAACTCCACGAGATGGGGAGGCATAAAGTGGGAGGGTCGCGTACCCTTTAAATATTAATTATAAAAATAGCAAAAATGGCTGTTAAAATTCGTTTGGCTCGTCACGGTAAGAAGGGCTACGCATTCTATCACATCGTCGCTGCAGATGCTCGTGCACCTCGCGATGGTCGTTTCATCGAGAAATTGGGAACTTACAACCCTAACACTAACCCTGCAACTATCGAGTTGAAGTTCGATCGTGCTTTGGATTGGATGAACAAGGGAGCTCAACCAACTGACACTGCTCGCGCAATCCTCTCTTACAAGGGAGTTTTGATGATGAAGCACCTTCAGGGTGGAGTAAAGAAGGGCGCATTCTCTGAGAGCGATGCTGAGGCAAAGTTCAACAAGTGGATGGAGTCTAAGGGTGGTCAGATTGCCGCTAAGGAGAGTGAGTTGGCTGCTACTGCTCTTGCAGAGGAGAAGGCTCGTAAGGCTGCTGAGGTTAAGGTTAACACAGAGCGTGCTGAGGCTATCGCTGAGAAGAAGGCTGCTCTAGCTGCTGAGGCTGCTGCCGCTGCTGCTACAGAGGAGGTTGCTGTAGAGGAGACTCCAGCAGAGTAAGTAAGTTCAAACTTACATAAATTAAGAGAGTTGCTGGTTTTGGCAGCTCTCTTTTTAATTTTATTATTATCCAATAGAGTGTTCCTTGTGGAACATTTTTCAAGTTAGCTTCCTTAGTAGACTCTATTGTGCAATATATAATCTTTATAGAAGATGCAGACTGTAGCACGCATTAGCCGACTATTTGGCACAGATGGAGAGGTGATGATGACACTATATCCAACTTTCCCCGAAAATTTCAACACCTCGAAAGAGCCTCTATTCGCAAAGATAGATGGGTTGAATGTCCCTCTATACCTCGATAAATTCGAGCGTAGAGGTCGAGCTGGCGCGACTGTTCTGTTTGCAGATATCGACACAGAGCGACGAGTGAGTGAACTGTTGGGCTGTGAACTCTATATCGCAGAGAGCGAAGAGGATATGAGTGAGGGGTCTGACGATGATGAGTTCACATTGGAGGATCTTATCGGGTTTAGTGTCGAGGCTACGACTGGGGATGGCAATATTGTCGAGGGTGAGTTAACAGCCTATTATGACAACCTCAAAAATCCACTCTTTGGTGTTACGATTGAGGGTCGAGAGGTGTTGATCCCAGCGGCAGAGGAGTTTATTGCAGGGATCGATTTTGAGGGTGAGAGGATCGTATTTTTACTCCCAGAGGGACTTTTAGAACTTTAAGAATCTGTTTAAGTTTTTCTCATCTATTTTGCTAAGAGAGATGTCACTTCGCTTTTCTCTCTTTGCATAAGGCGCATAGCGGTGCCTATGTAACGTGGTGCAAAAAGAGAAAAGCGAAGTGACAGATCCTTAGCAAAATAGATGAGAGAAATTTAAACAGATTCTAAATATGGCACGTATTGTAGTTGGAATTTCGGGCGGCGTTGATTCGTCGGTTGCAGCGCATATCCTTAAGGAGCAGGGGCACGAGGTGATCGGGCTCTTCATGATAAATTGGCACGATACTACGGGGACACTCGAAGGGGATTGTGCGTGGCATGACGATCGAGTCTTTGCAGAGTTGGTGGCGAAAAAGTTAGATATACCGCTCCATGTCGTTGATCTCTCGGAGCACTATCGCACACGTGTTGTGGAGTATATGTTTGCAGAGTATGAGAGGGGGCGCACTCCAAATCCCGATGTTTTGTGCAATCGCGAGATAAAATTCGATGTATTCCTCAAAGAGGCGTTGAAGCTAGGGGCAGAGTATGTTGCGACGGGGCATTATTGCCGAAAGAGCGAAGAGGTGGTTGATGGTGTTACGATTCATAAATTGTTGGCTGGATCGGACAAAAACAAGGATCAGAGCTATTTCTTATGTCAGCTCTCTCAGGAGCAACTCTCAAAGGCGGTCTTTCCAATTGGGGAGATGGTCAAAAGCGAGGTTCGCGAGGTGGCGGATCGCGAGAAGTTAGCAACAGCAAAGCGCAAAGATTCTCAAGGGATCTGCTTTGTAGGCAAGGTTGATCTGCCAGTTTTTTTGCAGCAGAAACTCTCGAAAAAGGTGGGGAATATCCATGAGATAAAGGCGGATTGGCGACGCTTTACAGAACCTAAAATTGCAGATGATGACCTTGAGTCACTATCAAAACCATTTAATTTTACGGTGCGCGATGGAAAGAAGATCGGCACACATAATGGTGCGCACTTCTACACAATCGGGCAGCGCAAAGGGCTTGGAATTGGTGGACGAAAAGAGTCGCTATATATCCTCGGGACAGATGTCAAAGAGAATGTTATATATGTGGGCGAAGGGGATTCACACCCTGGTCTCTATCGACGAGCTATCAAAATCTCACTCGATGAACTACACTATGTAGACCCAACAGCGAAGGTTGGAATGGGAGAATCAGCTAGCTTTATGGTTCGCATACGTTATCGTCAACCGTTGCAAGCCGCAACACTATACATTCGAGAGAGCGGTGCGTATATCCTATTTGATGAGCCACAACGAGGCATTGCAGCTGGGCAATTCGCCGCACTCTACAGCGGAGAGGAGCTTGTTGCATCGGGTGTTATCGAGCAATAATCTATACGTTACAAATTATTCAGTAATATTGGTACCATGTTATCGAATCCAACGGATTCGTCATCCTGAACTTGATTCAGGATCTCCCGAATTTAGTGAAACTAAATCTCGGGCACGAAGAGAATACGAAGAGAATAAAAAAGATTACAAAAGTTTGATAATGTTCCCGAGATTCCGCCTTTGGCGAAATTCGGGAGATCCTGAATCAAGTTCAGGATGACGACTCTTTCAGAGTCGAAACGAGCTGCAAATGTCAGTCAGCAAATATTTAGGAGGTTTTATCATACACGAATCGTTGCGTATAAAACTTAACGACAGATCAGATCTAAAAGTTGAGAGATAGAGTCTGCTCTTTGACTCTGCTCCTCACCGACAAATTTCACCTCAATGTTATTCGCCGAGTGGCAAGTTATCAGCGGATACTCCGTAGAGGCTGCAGAGGGCTTATAACCCGCTCTAACAAGTGCATTTCCAACCCAATAAGAGGTCAGAAAATCACCTTCAACACCGATTGGTCTCTCTGGCATCGGGATATTTAGCTTTCCTGTTGAGATGTCAAATTTGATCTGATCTCGATTGAAAAAATTGGATAAACGTCCGCTAAGGATTAGATCCTCGGGAGTCCCATCATAGAGTGGAGCTCCCCTTTTTTGAAGCCACAGAGAGTCCGCCATCTGAATCGCCATATCTAGATCATGCGTCGAGAGAAGTATAGTCTTTCCCTGCTCACTCGCCAATTTTCGAAGCAGAACCATGGTCTCAATGCGACTGGTAACATCCAAAAAAGCGGTCGGCTCATCCAAAATTATGATCGGGCACTGCTGAGCAAGAACCTTTGCAATCATCACCTTTTGACGCTCTCCATCGCTCAACTCCGAGACATAACTCTTCGCTTTATGATCGATCCCGACAGCCCTTAACGACTCCTCGACAATCGTATGGTCAGCCTGAGACAGCGATCCAAAGAACCCTGTGTGAGGGTGGCGACCGAGGGTTACAAGCTCATATACGGTTATCCCTCCAGCGTTTGTCTTTTCGGTCAATACAACGCCAATTGTTCGCGATATATCGCGTTGAGAGTAGCTCGTTATCTCGCGACCGAGCAACATAACTTCACCGCCAATAGGGGGCTGAAATCCACATAGAGTCCTTAGAAGTGTCGATTTTCCTGCACCATTCAACCCCAGTAGACATGTAACCTCTCCAGCTCGAAGATTGAGCGTAAGGTCGCTATGCACATTGTGCACCCCTCCACCTTTGAGTCTATATCCTATCTGCAACCCCTTTGCTGAGAGAGTTGTACTCTTTGTCTGCGCCATCTTAGTTGAAGTATTGGATGTTTTTACGGTTGAGAATGACATATATAATCACTGGTGCTCCAAGTATTGGAGTTACGGCATTGAGCGGAAAGATCTGATTGTCCCCTGGCAAAACCGTCATCAGGTTGCATAGCAGTGCCACACACGCTCCGCAGAGAATTGTGATGGGTACAAGCGAGTTATGGTTTGACGACCCTAGCAGCAGCCTCGACATATGAGGGACAGCCAGCCCAATAAAAGATATTGGGCCACAAAATGCGGTTGCCGTTGCGGTTAAAACTCCCGTACACAGAAGTATCGAGATTCGAGCAGGTTTGATCTTCACACCCAAATTTGCAGCATACATCTCGCCCAAAAGCAGAGCGTTGAGAGGCTTGATAAGCAGCAGCGAGCAGATCAATCCAATGATAATAAATGCAGAGAAGTAGGGTAGTTTGTCCAATGACACCCCTGTGAAGTTACCCATTCCCCACATCACAAATGCGTGAACCTTATCCGCCGAGGCTCTGAAGTTGAGGATCGAGATTAGTGACGAGACCATATATCCAACCATAATACCCACAATAAGGAGCATCGTGTTGCTCTGCACCCTCGACGAAAACCATATTATAATACTAAGCACAGCCATCGCACCAACTATAGCGGCAAATATAATCGTCAGATAGCCGCTTATCGGAAAGTTAGGGATAAACTGCACCGCACCGCCAAATGCCAACATCACAATCGCCACTCCGAGGTTTGCGCCATCGCTAATTCCAAGTATTGATGGGCCTGCCAGAGGGTTTCGAAAGAGCGTCTGTAGCATAAGTCCGCTGATCGCTAGTGCGCTACCTGCCAATATAGCTGTTAACGCCTGAGGCAATCGAGACTCAATGATGATGTGAACCCACGAAGGGCGCACACTATCCGATATGTTGTTGGTGAGTATCTCCATAACATACTCAAATGGAATATGCACAGCACCAAAGATCAGATTTGCAAAGAATAGTGCAACCAATCCGATCGACAATATTAAAAAATGTACTCTTGACAACTATAAAATGTTTATTAATTAATTACTATTTTGGTGTGTTAACTTGCTCCTGTCATCCTGAATCAAGTTTATTACTGTCCGATAAACATTTCTAGCAGTCACACGTGAGATACGAAATTGAAAATTTCGTCATCCTGAACTTGTTTCAGGATCTCTGCAAAGAATCTGAAACACTGATAGTTAGGGATCCTGAATCAAGTTCAGGATGACGACTCTTTCAGAGTCGAAACGAGGTGCCAATATAAATTGTAAACTTTTATTGGACACTAATAAAACAAGTTCAGGATGACGTTCCGATAGGAACGTATCTCAAGTGTGACTGATGGAAAATCAAGTGTGACTGACAGAAAATATTGTCGAACATTGATAACTCTCCAATCTATTTTTTAGGGCGTTCAAGGATGCGTCCAACAACATCAACATCGTAGTTGACATATGTATTCCACTCTCCATTGAGCCAAAGTAACACCTTATACCCATCCTTTGCAACTATTATTGGACGAATATTTCGATAGAGTGAGTTCTTAGTGACAGCCTCCCACTTGATAGTCGAGATATCATCCGAAGCCCCTACGCGAGCGGTGTAGATCTCGTGCCTACCCCCTAAATACTTACCAGTCGATGGGTCGACATCGGTCGATATATAGACCACCTCGGTATCTGTCGGATCAATCGCCATAAGCCCTGTGTAGCTACTCTCCCAATAGTATAGGCAGCGACCAGCATAGGCGATCTCGCGGTCATTCCACCCCTTGCCACCCCAAGATATAAGGCGGAAACGATGGTCGTCGTTGTTGATATATAGCGTATATCCGATGTGTGGATTTCCATCCTTGTCGCTCACCATATTGCAGTTCCACGAAGCCCCAGGCTCACTCTCGCAAGTTGATGGTTTGGTGTTATTTGTCTCGCTACCCTTGTATATCTTCTCTCCGTGTGTGGTTAATAGCGGCCCATCCTTAAGGTCATGGATCATAGTGCCATCCGCCTTGTAGAACTTACCGCCTCGAAGCTCCACATAGTATAGACTGTTACCATATGCACGAGGGTGTGCATCAGTATAGACAATACCTATAGTATTTGGATCTACCTGCGAATATATCGTATATGGTCGGTTTCGTCCAGCCACCTCATTTGCGATTAGATGTGTGTCCTCGCTCCAAGTCTCACCCTGATCTTTCGAGATCATATAGGCTGGGTTGAAGTGTACACCATCGCGGAATAGGCTATAGAGGCTCTTCTCATCCTCCATATAGTATAGATTCATATATGTCACCCCTCGCGGATCATCGTAAGTGTGGTGGTGCATCTGATTTTCGCCCCACTCTAGGTAGTTATCTGCCGAAGAGATGTTGTAACGGTGGATCTTGTCGCTACCGTGTGTTGCCCACATTGTAAAGATCTTACCATCGGGGCGGGCATAGAGAGCTGGAGCGTTGTGGTCATCACACTGAAAACCCTTGTCGAGTGTCACTCCACCCTCGATCTTCTCCTTTTCAAGGTCGTAGACTCCGATGTTTACATCTCCACTCTTACCATTCAAACCTCCGATTACGAGTTTCCCATTGTTGATTATTGCGCGTGGACCTTGATACCAGCACCATCCACCATCCTTCATAAATGTCTCGACCCCTTTACTGTCTCGACGCGGAGTTTTATCCTTTGTGTAGAATTTATTCACAAAGTTATACATCTGAGTTCCAGCAGCTAGGAATGCTCCTGCGCCATAAAGCTCCGTGTAATTCTCGTAGCTCGCTCCAGGTGCAGCTCCAACTCCTTGGACATATCCCAACATTCCATCCTCATTTACAGCACCAGCAATTGCACTCCACGCTTTGAGCAGTGTAGGTTCGTATGTCGCTCGATCGAGTAGACCATAATTAATACCCCAAGCAAGACCAAACGTAAAGAATGAAGAGCCCGAAGTCTCGATGTTCTTATAACTCTCCACATCGCCCAACAATCCCGACGACCAAGTGCCATCCTCGCGCTGCAACTCTTTGAGTCTAGCAGCCATAGTTTGGAAGAGCTCGACATAAAACTCACGCCCATCCCAATCGCTTGGCATATCTGGAATCATCATAGCCAAACCACCAAAGACCCATCCATTGCCACGTGACCAAAATACCCCCTTGCCATTCTCCTCTTGCGACTCCAAATAGCTCAGATCTCGATAAAAAAGAGACTCCTCTTCGCTCCAAAGTTTGTCGTATGTCATATGGTATTGACTATCCATATACTCCAAATAACGTTGATCTTCGGTTAGTTTCGAGAGTCGAGTCCATACTGGAGGTGCCATAAATAGAGCGTCACACCAGTTCCAATGCCAATCATCAGCCTTATCACTTGCCATGATCTCGTCGAACTGCCTTCTAGTTGGTTGATATAGCTGTACCTTATCGTAGTATTGCGCTAAATTCAGATAGAACTGCCCTACACAGTGGTCATCTGCATGGTAGATCCTCTTGAAGAGCTTGAAGCCGCTATCTTGCCCCTTTTGATTCAACCAATTGACATACTTTGTGTCGCTTGTGATGGTTGTAAATTGGTACATTCCAGCAAATAGTGTCGCTGGAATCCAATCTTGATCTGGATATTTGTTGCTATGTTGCCACTTTTTGCGCTCCTCTATTGGTGGAAGAGCCCTATATACGCCTTGATCTTCATGGTGTTCAATCTGCCAATCTGCCACCCTTTGCGTTAGCTCTTTGATCTGCTCCGCAGTTGGAGGGGTTGGTGCGCAACCGATTATTGTCGATAAGGTTGCCACCATAAAGGTTACTTTTGTAAGAAATTGTCTCATATTTGGTCTGGTTTAGAGTGTAGGTCGATCGGAACTATACTCGACAAAGTTATATTATTTTATCTGAATGTGAAATATTTCTCAGTTTTTTTTGTATTTTTATGGCGATAAACTATAATCATATATAAAAATGAAAACAAATTACGAACTGAGATATGCAAGTAACCCACAAGATGCAAAGAGTTATGATACGGAGCGTCTACGTCAAGACTTCTTGGTAGAGAGGGTTTTTGGAGCGAACGAGGTAAATATGGTCTACTCTATGTATGACCGTTATATCGTTGGTGGAGCGATGCCTGTTGGAGAGGTGTTGACACTGGAGACAATAGATCCTCTTAAGTCAACCCATTTTTTATCGCGTCGCGAGGTGGTTATCTTCAATGTTGGTGGTGTTGGAACTGTCACTGTCGATGGGGTGGAGTTTGAGTTGAGCTACAAAGAGGCGTTGTATATTGGTATGGGTGACCGCGTGGTAGAGATGAAGAGCACTGACTCATCGACTCCAAGTAAATTTTACTTCAACTCTTGCACCGCACACCGCAACTACCCAGATAGAAAGATCACCAAGGGAGACGCTGTGATCGCACAGATGGGATCTTTAGAGGGGTCAAACGACCGCATAATCAATAAAATGGCTGTAAATCAGGTGATAGACTCATGTCAAATCCAGATGGGAATGACGGAGCTAAAGCCAGGAAGTGTCTGGAACACAATGCCAGCTCACACACATAGCCGTCGAATGGAGGCATACTTCTACTTTGAACTGCCCGAAGATCAGGCGATCTGCCACTTTATGGGCGAGGCGACACAGACTCGACACATCTGGATGGCTGCCGAGCAGGCGGTGATCTCTCCAGAGTGGTCGATACACTCAGCAGCGGGGACAAGCAACTACACATTTATCTGGGGAATGGGTGGCGAAAACTTGGACTATAGCGACCAAGATTTCTATAAGATCACCGAACTACGCTAAAGTTATGAAAAAGCTATTTGTAACTCTATTTGTGGCACTTATCGCTATCTCTTGTGGTGGCTCAAACAGCGTAGATATTGTGGTTGCAAATAGAACCAATATTGCGCGGTGTGGTGAGATCGTTGAGATAGAGGCTAATATTTTAAGCTCCAAATTGGGCGGTGTAGAGCAGTTTATTGTTCGCTCTGTTGAGTCGGGCGAAGTGGTAGCCTCTCAATTGACCTACGATGAAAAGTTGATATTCCAGAGCTCGGTCGACGCTGGCGCAGAGCTCTGTTATAGGGTTGAAGCTGGTGTTCCAGAGGGGTATAAACCGCTAGTCTTTGGAAAACAATACCCCGAACGGGTCGATGACTTTGCTTGGGAGAGTGACTGTATAGCCTTTAGAACCTATGGTCCAGCTCTTCAAGCGAGCGGAGAGCGTGCATTTGGATATGATGTCTGGGTCAAAAATACCACTGATTTGGTGGTTGATAGACGCTATCGCAAAGAGTTGGATGAGGGTATATCATACCATGTTGACCACGGAGATGGTCTCGACTGCTATAAAGTTGGGCCGACGCTCGGTGCTGGAACAACGGCACTTATGGTTGGTGACGAGATCATATATCCATACTGCTACAAGAGCTATGAGTTGTTGGATAGTGGAGCGTTGCGATTGACCTTTGCACTGGAGTATAACCCCATTGAGGTGGGCGAAGATCGAGATGTTGTCGAGCGAAGAGTGATCTCGATAGATGCTGGATCTCACCTCAATAGGTGCTTGGTGACATACTCAAACCTCTCGAAGCCAGCAACAATCATTACAGGGCTTGTAATGCAAGACAAGGAGGGTGTGGCTGACTATAGTGCCGATCTTGAGAGTGGTTATATCAGCTATGCCACAAATCAGGGCAAGAATGGATATATATATGTAGCCTCAATAACCCCACAAAAACCACTCGCCTCGGAGGCGATATACTTCGATCCAGAGGAGAGCCGCAAACTTAGAGGCGGAGCAAAGGGGCATCTGGTCTCGAAGTCAAAGTATGAGCCAAACTCGACATATGAGTACTATTGGGGAGCTGGGTGGAGTAGATTCAAATTTAACAACCACGATGAGTGGCAGAGCTATCTCAAAGAGAAGATTGCCCAGATCGAGTCCCCTCTTCAAGTAACTATTAAGTAGTAAATATTATTTGTGTCCGATTAAAAACTGACTAGTCATTGTAATAAGCTATAACATAGAGTATTGTATGTGTTTATGATATTCGGGGCTTACTTTTTTGATAGTCCCACTTGAGATACGAAATTGAAAATTTCGTCATCCTGAACTTGTTTCAGGATCTCAGCAAACGATAATATTGTCTCTGTAATATGCGATAAGCAATAGTTTACTCAATTATGTAGAGATCCTGAAACAAGTTCAGGATGACGTTCCTTGCGGAACGTATCTCAAGTGGGACTGATAGAAAAATTTAAACATATTCTAATAATAAAATATATGCAATTTAAAACTAAATAAACCATGAAAAAACACCTTACTACACTATCAGTGGCAGCAGTGTTGATGCTCTCAGCAGCCTGCACACCTCCACCCTCGTCGGTTGCCACATCGGGGCCGCTAACCAAGACCAATGCAGAGCCCGATCTGCATACAAACTACCCTGATCGAATCGAGAAGATGAGCTCGGCGATGTTGCGTAATAATCGTTATGAGTCGGAGTATCCGATGGAGAACGAGCTCTATACCACCTTTAGGTATACGGAGATTTCGGGGTTGGATTATGGCGACGAAGATGGAAAGGTCTCGCGTCGCGACCCATCGAAGGTGATCTTCGAAAATGGTAAATATTATGTCTGGTATACCCACCGATCGACTATCGCCCCTCCACAGGCGAATGGATCGGATGTGATCCCATATACAGATTGGGATCTCTCGGAGATCTGGTACTCGACAAGTGAGGATGGCTTCACTTGGGAGGAGCAGGGTGTCGCTATAAAGCATGATGCGCCAGCTGGCGAGTATGGTTGCCGTTCGGTATCGACAGCCGATATCTTGAAGTTCGAGGGTAAATATTACCTATACTATCAGGCTTTTCTTGAGCCAGAGGGTGGTGTATGGCGAGATGTCTGCCCAGTCTCTGTATCGGTTGCAGACTCTCCAGATGGACCATGGACTCTATGTGCTCAGGAGGTTGTTCCAAAGGGTGCACCTGGTGAGTGGGACGAGAACTTAATCCACGATCCATTCCCATTGGTTCGCGATGGTAAGGTCTATATCTACTATAAATCGGGATATAACCACCGCGATGCTGGCGGTTTGGCAATCGCCGATAGCCCAACAGGTCCATTTGTGAAGTGCGACAAAAATCCAGTCTTGAACTCTGGTCATGAGGTGTCGCTGTTCCCATTCCGTGAGGGTGTTGCAGCGATGGTTATCAAGGCTGGAAACGAGCATAACACAATTCAATACGCTCCAGATTGGGTTAACTTCGAGATCGCCTCATTTGTTAATATGATGCCAAATGCCCCAGCAGGGTATATCGCTGACGCATTTACAGATAGTGGCGATGGACGCGGTATCTCATGGGGAATGTGTCACTTCCTATGGAGAGGTAAGGATCGCAACTACTCTATATTGCTCCGCTTTGATTGTGATTTGAGCCTCGATGTAGATGATCCTCAGATGAAGGCTCAGGTTGTAAATCTTCCATACGAGGTCTATATGGATCAGAAGTTAACACCTAGACAGCGAGAGCGAATCAAAACTCAGAATGCCGCTGTGAAGGCTTCGCAAAAGTAGGCTAAGAAAAAAAGAATCGAGTAGGAATTGACCATCTCTACTCGATTTTAATCTTTATTATTTGTGTCTGGCAAAAGTTCTTAAAGTATGTTGGCACCTCGTACCGACTCCCCAGAGTCG
>JBCQUC010000008.1:13143-59212 GCA_047174275.1 Rikenellaceae bacterium
CAGAGTCGAAACATGGTGCCAATATAATAGAAAAAAGGAAGTCCCATAATTTTTAAAACATTTGTAATGTGCTATATCTATGCATATTACAAATGTTTCAAAAACTTTTACTAGACAGTAATATACTTACACCATCTGCTCCTCAATAATCTGGAAGGCTCTCGCACCCTCCAAAACCAATGGCTTCTCCTGACTACAGAATACCACACCATTGACTGGAGATATGATCCTCTCCAAGACCGATGCGTCGTATGGATCGTGAACCTCAGCTAATAAATCCCCCTTTACAACACTATCTTGTGCCTTTTTGTATTTGCGCAAAACACCAGATTTGCTGGTCGCTAGCGTTACAAAATCGGCATCCGTAATTACAGATGAGTGGTATCCAGGGCGTATAGAGGTGCTCAAAATACCCATCTTAACCATAAAACGCAGGATTGCTACCAATCCAGTATCTATATTTGCTGCAACCAATTTATCGGTATGTCCCGTATAAATCGAGAACGCCTTAGTCTCCCAAATCTGCCAATTGTAGTTGAGCAGCGTTGTGTCGTATGGGGTAACATCCTTTACATAGACATACGGAAGTCCGAAGTATTTCGCCTCGTGTTCAGGTTGATACCCTGTATTGAGCATTCTGATATGCGGAATAAACTCGCCAGGGATGTAGTAACTCGCCAACTGGATTCCAAACTCATACTCCTTTACACTATCAAACAGAGCCCCTGCAATTCGCTGTGTAGTCTCACCCTTGTCATACCCTGGGAACATACGGTTGATATCGGTGTTATCCATCGACCAAAATCGCTTGCCGATATTCATCGAGAATGGATTTGCCGATGGTATAACTAATATCTCATAACCAGGAATAAGAGCTCCGTGCGCCTCTAACTCTTTGAGTCGATTGATTAACGTGGCGCATGTAAACTGCTGCTCTAACTCATCTCCTCGGATAGCTCCCACAATAGCAAGTGCCTTCTCTCCCTCACCAAAACGATATCCGTAGATATTAAAATCATCACGATATGGTGATGTCATTTTAAATAGTATCTCTTTTTTCATATTATCTACCTCTCTAATTGGTGAATACGCGCAAGAAGTGACCCCTCGTAGACAACAGGGTAGGCGCGTAGTGTAAATAGATATCCGTAAACTGGCGAAAGCACCGACTCCAAGATCTCGCCCGTAAGCGGGTTAACAATAGTTCCGATCAACTCTCCCTCCTCGACAATTGTCGAGGTCTTGAGCTCTGTAAGGAATATTCCCGACTTTTCGGCATTGAGGAACGACACGCTATCACCCTCCGATATTATACCCTTTGCAAGGTTAGATCTATCCACCTCTTCGCTCCACATCCCCATATCATGGAGCATATTGAAGATTCCATCGACCAAATTATTACCCAAACTGTGGTTTATACGCATTCCAACGCCCATCTCGACCACCAAGCAAGGTGTGCCTGTAGAGTTTAGCGAGTGGGCTAGGGTAGCCTCCAATACAGTCGCTGCATCGTGAATCCAGATAAAATCGACACCCAATAGTTGCGCTTGAGGCACAAGTGTATCGGATGATGTAACGTTGATTCTAATCTGTGGCATCTCTCTTAGGAAGATATTGCTCGAGTGGATATCTATAACCATATCCGCACCCTTCAAATCTTCGAGTATCGCCGCAGCAATACTCTCCGCCATAACTCCATCGGGATTGCCAGGGAAGATACGATTCATATCGAGGTCAAACCCTGGTATACCTCGCGAAATAGTATCAATTCCAAGAGGATTAAGGGCAGGATAGATCTCAACTGTTCCATCTAGCTTGTCGATATTCGCCTTTAGATCATTTGCCAATTTATAACAGACATATTGCCCTTCGAGCTCATCTCCGTGTGTTCCTGTTACAATGCAGACCCTCCTTTTTGACTCTCCTGCCGATATTACATTTTTGCGAATTGTGATCCGCTCAGCGACAGGCATAGCCATTGATACTACCTCTTTTATCATCTTTTATCTATTCTAATTAATTTAATGGCTCCAATACCACTCTAACCTCAGTCGTCTGTGCCGCTAATCCAAAATGCACACCGCGTGTAACGGAGCAATCAGAGGCATCACGGCCATGTGCGACTTTAATATAATCATTCACTATAAGTAGGTTGTGTGTAGGGTCGACACCATACCACGCTCCATTGCAGTGAATCTCTACCCAAGCATGAGTCTCGCCCGTTCCCACTACAAATCCCGCCACATAACGTGCAAAGATACCACGTTTTCGACATAATGCAACCAATATATGGGCAAAATCTTGACAAACACCCACTCGAAGTTTAAAACTATCGGCTGCTTTTGTCTCGATTGTTGTCACTCCAGGTGCATAGCTCATATTTATGTATATCGCATTTGCCAGAGCTATCGCCTGATCGAGCGTACTCCCTAATTTGCTTACCGACTCCGCAAACTCCAACATCTGTCGGCTACATGTAGTCATGGGAGTGGCAGCCAAAAACATCTGCTTTGGCTCCGAGTCCTCGATTCTATAGTCATAACACTCAACAACACCGCTAGATGCCACAACGAACATATCGTGGCGATTCATCATTGAACCATAATGGATAATATTCCCAAAGACATCTGTCGAATTACTAATGTGTGTCGGTGTCAATAGATGAAGATCCTGCTCCATAATGCGTTGATTCCCATCTCCCCTAGGGGTGCAACGCAATAAGAAGTGGTGGTTATATACTGAGGATGAGTAGCGAACGATTGTTTGATAACTATATCTATAACTTCTCATAAGCTACACCTTGTTTGTTAGACCATTATGAGGATGTTGAGGTTGCTCAACAGTCGCTCTTTATATGTTTCATCTTGATTTGTATACTGCTCCTCGTTGATTAGTTCGTTGAGGCTCTCCAACGCAAATGGATCTGCAACGCCACTCTCGCTTCGTTCGATATACTCCTTCAACGATAGGAATGCCTCCTCGATACGGAAGTATGGATAGTTAAAGCGGACATGAAGATCCAAATTCTCAATCAAACGACCGATTTTGATAAATAGGCGGATTCTATTGTCGAACACACGCTCGTCGATTGAACCAAAGAATGCCAACATATAATCTGTTATAGGCTGTAGGAGAGTGATATTTTTCTCACTAACCGCAGCACACTCCGCGAGCAGCATATGTGATAGGTGAATATACGATAGTGACTCACTTGTGATATCACGACGCAACACAATACCATTGTCGTTTGTAAGATCGAGACTTGTAGCTATAGAACAACCATTGCTCTTGTCGTAGAGTTGAGAGTATTGGCACTCCTCGCTCTCCTGATCCATATCTGCACAATCCACCCCTAAACACCTATAATACTCCTTCAAATCAGAGATATCACCATCAAGAACTTTGTCGTAGTAGCGACGCAAGAGGTGTAGACTTATATAAACACGCTCAGCGTAGCGACCCAACCAGAAGAGTCTATTAGCCTTATCGGCTGTAATTACATTGCAAACCATTTTCTCTTATTTTTATTATCCTACAAACAACTACTTATTCATTACCCAAGTATCCTTGAATCCACCACCCTGCGACGAGTTGACAACAAACGACCCCTCCTGACGAGAGAATCGAGTAAGTCCACTCTTCCACACTTTAGTCTCTTTGCCCGACACAACAAATACACGAAGGTCTGCTTTACGCTCGATAACATCATCGCCATCCAAT
Organism: Rikenellaceae bacterium; assembly: GCA_047174275.1. GTDB lineage: Bacteria > Bacteroidota > Bacteroidia > Bacteroidales > Rikenellaceae > Alistipes. Next base: position 16,864 of record JBCQUC010000008.1, read on the forward strand.
AGTTCAAGATCCTTGAAGTCGATGATCTCCTGTGCGATCCAACGACGAGGTTGCTCAATGATGAGTGCTTTGAGCTCTGCGAGTTTCTCAGGTGAGAGGTCGCGACCGAATACTACTCCATATCCACCCGCTTCGCTGACATCTTTGATAACCAACTTCTCAATATTAGACAAAATATAATCGTAATCATTCTTGTAATATGGCAAATATGTTGGCGCGTTCTGCAAAATTGGATCTTCGTTGAGGTAGTACTTAATCATCATCGGAACGAAGTAGTATGTACCCTTATCATCGGCAACTCCATTTCCGAGTGTATTGATAAGCGCAACATTTCCCTTGGCATATGCCTGCATAAGGTTTGGAACTCCAAGCATAGATGATGCCTCGAATGCCATTGGATCGAGATAATCATCCGAGATACGGCGATATAGAGCACCTACAGGTTGCTTCTTGTTGTAGAGTCCATAGTAGTATAGTTTGTCATCCTCAACAACCAAATCTCTAGGGAATGCAAGAACCGCTCCCGACTTCTCTGCCAAATAAGAGTGCTCGAAGAATGCAGAGTTATAGCGACCTGGTGTAAGAATAACATTTAATCCTCGTCCGTCATTGACATAATCCATCATCTCGCGAAGCAGTGTGCTGTAGTTACGGTTATCCGCTATAGCATTCTCTTGGAATGTCTCAGGCGATACTTTGCGAGTGATCGTACGCGCAATCATCGGGTATGATGCTCCAGATGGGATACGCAAATTATCCTCCAATACATACCACTCACCATCCTTACCCTCTACCAAGTCGATACCCGAAATGTGAGAGTAGATATCATTTGAAGGTGTGATTCCCTCACAAGCAGGAAGATAATCCTTCGAAGAGTAGATAAACTCCTCTGGGATAATACCATCCTTGATAATGCACTTATCGTGATAGATATCATAAAGGAACATATTGAGAGCCTTTACACGCTGGATAAGACCAACCTCTAATTTATCCCATTCACCCTTTGAAATGACACGTGGAATGGAGTCGAATGGGAATATCTGCTCATTGAACACTCCATTTTTGTAGACTCCAAAGCGCACACCAAATCGCTCCATCCATTTGTTTACTGTCTCCTTACTCTCAATTAACCTCTTCATAAGATTCTGCCCTTAATATATTTTTTATTCGATCTATTCTAGCTGTGAACACTATCCTAGCTTATCTTCTGCAAAACTACGACATAATTCGGTTTATTGTTCCCGAAAAAGACTATGACTTTTTTCTTAAACTTTTTTATTATCGAAATGAAAGCAAAGTGCGCTATTCACTACAAATTATCTATTTTTTATGGTTGTTTAGTGTTAAATATCAATGTGGCTAGATTTTAACACAATGTTTTTAACGCCTAAGATACCACATGTAATAATAATATTATTTAATATCGCGGTAGTGGAACAATTGTGGCAAAATATAATTACATTTACAAAAAAATATTTCAACCATGAATAGTAAAACACTACAAGGCTACCTACTCCTTGCAATCGCAAATATCTGCCTCGGTATAAACTCACCTGTAAGCATGAGGCTCTTTTTATCGACCAATTCCGACCATCTATCGCCATTTGCAATGAGTGGTTTTCGAGTAATTGGAGCTGCGATACTCTTCTGGATCTTTGGGCTTTTTACCCCTAAGGAGCGTGTAGAGCCTCGTGATTTGGGTTTGATAATGCTCGCCTCTCTGTTTGGAGTTCAGCTCAACCAATTTCTATATCTTTGGGGGCTGTCGCTAACCTCTTCGGTCGATGCACCAATTATTGCAGCAACCGTTCCTATTATGACTATGGTTCTGGCGATGGTGTTTTTACGCGAACCTATCACATCTTTAAAGGTAGGAGGAGTTGCTTTGGGAGCTTTTGGAGCGATATTTATGATCTTGTCGGATGGTGGCTCAATCACAACAGGTGCGGATGCTGCGGTGGGAAAGGTGATATGTCTCTTTGCAGCGTTGAGCTATTCGATCTATCTTACGCTCTTTAAAGGGGTAATAACAAAATATAACCCTGTTACCACCATGAAGTGGATGTTTCTGTTTGCTGCAATTGTGGCGGCTATTCTGTTTCGAGAGGATCTCTCAGCGGTGCAATATAGCGAGATGTCGATTTCGGGTTTGAGTACAATTCTCTTTGTTGTTGCATTTGGAACATTCCTCTCGTTTTTGTGCATCTTAAAGTCACAAAGCATAATCCGACCAACTGTAGTAAGTATGTTTAACTATGTGCAACCAATTGCGGCTGTGACCTTTAGCGTTGCAATTGGGGTCGGAACATTCAACCTCAAAAAAGGAGTAGCCACACTCGCAATATTCATCGGAGTATGGCTAGTAACCAAATCTAAGGCTCTTAAAAAGGATTAGCAAATCTATTGGTGCTCGTTCGATAAAACTTTTCTAGCAGTCCTATGTGAGATACGAAATTGAAAATTTCGTCATCCTGAACTTGATTCAGGATCTCCCGATTTTCGGAACGAAAACTCGGGCACAACAATTTTACCATCGAAACGTCTAATTTTCAACATATTCTCTTCGTCCCCGAGTTTTTTTCTAACGAAAAAATCGGGAGATCCTGAATCAAGTTCAAGATGACGAATCTTTCAGAGTCGAAACGAGGTGCAAACAGAGGTTTGAAAAAATAGTCAGATTCTAATACTCTTCTATCGAGCGTTATAAAGTTGATGAATAATACCATCGGCAAGCCCAATTCGAGGCGAGATGATATTCTCGATCTTGCAGGTTTTTGCAGCAGTCAAGAATATCTTCATCGCAGGAATGATAACATCCGCACGATAGGTATTCAAATTATACTGCTTGATACGCTGCTCGTAGCTCAATACCTTCAACAGATCGTACAAAACGCGTAGCTCATTATATTTAATAGCCTCGCCAGCCTGTTTAGTCAGTAGTTTGTGAACTTTATTGATATTACCACCCGATCCGATAATCGCAACAGGTTTGAATGGCAATGCTATCCTCTCCAGCCAATCCTTAAACTCCTTTATGTCACTCTTATCGACGCTGCCACTAATCATACGAACCGTACCCAACGGAAAAGATTCCGAAGTGACTCGTCGATGACCACTATATACGGTAATCTCTGTACTACCACCGCCCACATCGACATAGATATAATTCTGGTCATTGGGGATAAATCGCCCGATGTCACCAGCATCGAATATCGTCTTAGCCTCCTCTATTCCTGAGATAATCTCGATATTGACACCACTCTGCTCACGGATAAAATCCACAACCTCTTTACCATTTTTAGCTTCGCGCATTGCACTTGTTGCACATGCACGATACGCCTTGACGTTGAAGGTCTTCATCAGAGCCGAGAATGCAGTCATTGCATCGCATAACTTCACTCGCTTCTCATCGCCTATTTCGCCTTGGGTAAATACATCCTCACCGAGTCGGATCGGGACGCGAATAAAAGCCGCCTTTTTGAAGGCTACGCTACCATTCTTCTCTATATAATTTATCAGCAATCGAATTGCGTTTGAGCCGATATCAATCGCTGCAAAGGTCTCTCTATTCATACACTCTAAATATTTTGCAGCGGCAAAGTACAAAAAAAATCTTAAAAATTACTCTTTTTGCTCTTTAAAATAGGTATAAAGTTCATCTTGGCTTCTGTGAACCTTATCATCTTTTTTGCGATTTACATACTCATTTGTGAAGTGAGCAGTGATACTTCTCGCCTTTACATTATCTTTCCACTGGATAGCGAAATATTCGTGGAGGGTCTTTGTAATCTTACGATCGGTAACCAGAGTTCCCACCTCGACACGTCGATCCAAATTACGAGTCATTAGATCTGCACTTAATATATAGGTAAGGGGTTTGCCACCATTGTGGAAGATCATCATTCGAGCATGCTCCAGATATTTATCCACGATAGATCGAACCTCGATATTCTCACTAAGTCCATTGACTCCAGCCTGTAGGCAACATGCGCCACGAACAATCAACTTGATCTTTACTCCAGCCTGAGAGGCTTTGTAGAGTAACTTAATCATCTTGATATCGGTAAGTGCGTTGAACTTACCATAGAACGAAGCCTTTTTGCCCTTTTTGGCGTTGCGGATCTCACCCTCGATTAGCTCCGCAATCTCGTTGCGCATATAATATGGGGCTACCATCAACTGCTTAAATGTCGGGTGGTAGTGTGTATGCTCCAAAAAGTCAAAGACCTTGCGAGCATCCTCCGCCACAGTTTGATTGGCTGTTATGAGTCCAAAGTCGCTATATATTCCGCTGGTATTCTCATTGAAGTTACCAGTTCCAACATAGACATAACCCTTAGATCCACCACCAACTTCATTGCGCTCAATAAGCACCAATTTGCTGTGTACTTTTAGTAGCTCTTGGCTTGTGATAACCTTCACACCTCCCTCTTGTAGAGTCGCTGTTGTATCGATATTCTGCTCCTCGTCGAAGCGAGCCTTCAACTCCACGAATGCAGTAACCTGCTTACCATTCTTCACTCCATTTAAGAGTGCCGCAATAACCTTTGAGTGGCTAGCTGTACGATATAGTGTGATATATATTGCCGTTACACGCGGATCAATCGCCGCCTCACGCACCAGACTCAACATATGGTTGAATGTGTGGTATGGGTAACTCAACAATATATCTTGCTTGCGAATAACCTTCAAGATACTATCAAATGGGTCGATCATCGGGTGTAGCTGAGGCTTTGGATTTTTACTCTCCAGATCGGGACGAACCTTTGGGAACTTCATTAGATCGCGCATTTGGTGGTATCTTCCGCCCGCCTCTAGCTGATCTTTGATTCGAAGCCCCAACTTTTTTGAGATCTGCTCCATCATATCGAGTGGCATCTCGCGATCATAGATCATACGAATTGCACGTCCCTTTTCACGCTCCGAAATTCCCTCTGCCATCTTCTCCGACATACTCTTCTGTACATCATCGTCGATCACAAAGGCTGCATCGCGAACAATTTTGAATGTATAGGTCTCGATCTTGTCGTAGCTAAACATAAAGAATATATCATCCAAGAAGAGTCGAATGATATCATCCAAGAAGATAATATCGATACGTCCATCCTTCGATGGTAGCTTCACAAATCGAGGGCAAGCGTCGCTAACAGGAACCTGCACAATTGCATATCTCGACATCTGAGAGCTAGTCATCTTAACTGCCAAATAGATCTTGCCATCTGCAAGGAACGGAATAGGAACTCTCTTTCGAACGATAATAGGTATTACACGCACACTAATCACAGATAGGAAATAGTCGCGACAAAACTCCAGCTGCTCCTCGGAGAGTTCCGTGTTATCGACAACGAAGATCCCTTCGCCCTCCATCTCAGCTATAATATGGTTGTATGTCTTGGTGAAAGACTCCTGCGAGATCTGCATTCGCTGATTCACCAACGATAATAACTCCGCAGGTGAGTATCCACCAGTCATCTTTTCGGTGTTCTGTCTGTCCGCGGCGAAGCGGATTAAATTCGCCACTCGAACCTTTACAAACTCATCTTGATTGTTGGAGTAGATTCCGAGGAAGCGTAGACGCTGCATAAGAGGTACATATTTATCCTGTGCCTCCTGCAATACGCGGTCATTAAACTGTAACCAACTTAACTCTCTGTTACCTATTGTATTCATCTTTATTATTCGCTTAGAGCACTGTTTATTGTATGTTCAGGCAATAACCTTAGATCTGAATTGTATTGACTCTCGTATGTGTATATAGACCAATTACCCTCCCAATCCTCAACAAGTGCCGACAAAGATTCAACCCAATCGCCTGAATTGAGATACATAACACCGTTAATAACCTTGATGTCGGGGTGGTGAATATGTCCACAAATCACACCGTCACACTCCTTGATCGTTGCAATTTCGCTGATGTGTTTCTCAAAATCGTCGATATAAGCCAACGATGCCTTCACCTTAGCTTTGATCTCACGTGCGATGGATCTGTATGGAAGCCCCTTTTTGATACGGCGTTGATTGTAGTAACTATTTAATCTTAACAAAAATGCATATCCAATATCACCAACCTTTGCAAGCCATCTCATACCCGTTGTTACCGTGTCGAAGATATCTCCATGCAAAATATAGTATCTCTTGCCAAAGCTCTCATATATGAAATCCTTTACGATCTCCATATTTAGAAAGTTAAGGGGGGTAACACGATCCAAGAAGTCGTCGTGGTTGCCTCTGATATATACGATTCTAGTCTCATGAGAGATATCGAGCAGAGCCTTTATGAAGTTTGTGTGGCGTTTCTTCCATCTCATACCTCTACCGCGCATAATCGCCCATCCATCTATTATGTCTCCACACAAGAAGAGATTCTCACAACTATTCTTTCTTAGAAAAGTTGTAGCCTCTTTTGTCTTTGACCATTTAGACCCTAGGTGGACATCCGACATCACAATTGTCTTATATTTCGCTCTTTCGTTTGTTTGATCCATTTTGTAACTGGTTATTCTAAGGGGCGAAGTTAATCATTAGATATTAAGTTCGCGTTAATAGCTCATTAATACAATAACATTAATGAGCGACGAATACAACTAATTATAGCACCCCACACATTATTATGCGTAAATATACAATTTACTTTGTAAAAATGCGTACATTTGTCTTATAATTATAAAAAAAGTTGAAATGAGGGTTGGAATTATCACCGCAATGAGTAAAGAACACTCGCAAATAATGGCTCTTTTAGAGGGGCGCACAGAGCAATCTTCGGCTCTATTTAGCTATGTTGTCGGCACTCTAGGCTCAAACGAAATTGTGCTGATGCAGTGCGGAATAGGCAAGGTCAATGCTGCTGTAGGAGCTTCGGAGTTGATCCGAACTTTTGCACCCGACGCGGTTATAAGCAGCGGAGTTGCAGGTGGAATCGACTCATCGCTTGCGGTGATGGATGTTGTCGTGAGCAGTGGGGTAGTATACCACGATGTATGGTGTGGTGAGGGTAATGAATATGGTCAGGTTCAAGGGCTTCCGAGTTCGTTTGTGGGCGATGAGAGGCTTCTGGAGTGTGCCACCTCTTTGGAATCAGAGTCGACAATCCACGCTGGATTGATCTGTAGTGGCGACAAATTTATTACCGATCGCGAGGAGCTAGACTCAATCAAGGATAACTTTCCTCAAGGTCTGGCGGTCGATATGGAGTCTGCGGCGATTGCTCAAGTCTGCTACCTCTATAAAACCCCATTTATCAGTTTTCGAGTAATTAGCGATACGCCTGGTGTTAAGGATCATCAGGTGCAGTATGAAAATTTCTGGGAGAGTATTGCCGATAGATCATTCTCAACTGTTGAGAGTCTGCTTGCAACGCTCCCTGCAACACTATAAAAAAAGAAAGATGAAGACAATACCAAGTTTTACGATTGACCACATCAACCTACTCCGTGGAGTATACGTCTCGCGCAAAGATCAAGTAGGTGGCGAGACAGTGACAACATTCGACATCCGAATGAAAGAGCCAAATCGCGAGCCAGCACTCGGAACAGGTGCGCTCCATGCAATAGAACACCTAGCGGCAACCTTTCTTCGTAACCACCCTACATGGTCAGACAAGATTGTCTATTGGGGGCCAATGGGTTGCCTAACTGGTAACTATCTATTGATGCGTGGAGATTTGGACTCTCGTGATATCGTTGAGTTGATGGTTGAAACATTCCGATTTGTAGCTGAGTTTGAGGGTGAGATCCCGGGAGCTGCGCCAAAAGATTGTGGAAACTACCTCTTGCAGGATCTTCCAATGGCGAAGTGGGAGGCGGCAAAGTATCTCGAACTATTGACAAATATCAGTGATGAGAATTTAATCTACCCAACCAAATAATAATAGATATAGCAAAAGAGTGGTCGAAAATTATTTTCGACCACTCTTTTTTTTACGTAATATTGTTGAGCTACCAGGACTCGAACCTAGAAAGGCAGAACCAGAATCTGCAGTGTTACCATTACACCATAGCTCAATATCTCTTTTCGTGTGGCAAATATAGAGATTATTTTTTAATCTACAAAGAAAATCGACAAAAAAAGTCAATTTTTGCCTGCGTTTTCTTAACCCTATGACTCTATACCTTGTTCGAATGTAATTTAAGTTTGGATAATTCAGTATAATTTATTATTATTGTAGGAATACAACCAAACATATACCAAATATGGAGAATAAAATTTTAATGCTAGCTTTAGGTTTGAGTTGCCTTACAGCTAAAGCCGCAGATCCGCAGCCAAATATATTGTGGATCATAACAGATGATCAACGTGCAGATGCCTTAGAGTGTTTCAATCGAGCAACCACAGGCAAGAGTGAGAGTAAATTAGGATATGTCTCCTCTCCGAATATCGACAAATTAGCTGAGGAGGGGGTTTTATTTACCCGTTCATACTGTAATAGCCCAGCAAGTGCCCCTTCGAGAGGTTCTATGCATACAGGGCGTTACCCTTTTCATAGTGGAATATATAACTTTCAACTCACTCACAACACAAATGATTTTGCTAAGCCTTTAGTTCCAGAGATAATGGCAGAGCATGGTTATAGAACAATGTCTTTTGGTAAAACAGGATTCTATATCTTCCAGTATAGCGATCCGATGGGATACAGAGAGTCTCCAGTATATCACCAAAGAGCACAAATGGAGAGTGATTTGGAGCGAGTTGGAGTGACAGATTGGTGCAAAAAAGCGATCTATAATCCAAATGATGGACCAAAGGGGACAAAAGAGTTATGGTACTATCCCGATGGGCGTGTTGTGTCGTACTATATGAGTCGTGAAGATGGTGAATTAACCAAAGAGGATATAGAGACAGCTGCAAAATTTAGAGAGGAGCAGGAGATTATTCTTACGCCTGTGGGAAATTCGGGAATGATCCTAGCTGGAGAGAATACAATGCCGACACATCTCACGCTTGATGGTCGTATAACAGAGGAGTTTTGCCGCTATTTTGACAACGAGGGAGAGAGCTATAAATTATTGAGTGGGCTAAGAAGTGTCGAGGGTATAGATCCATCGGAGCCTCAATTTCTACATCTCGGATATCACTTTCCACACACTGCGGTGATGCCTTCAAAAGAGTATCGAGATAAATTCAAGAATAGAGAGTACAACATCCCTGAATTTACGGAAGAGGAGTTTGGGAAGATGCCTCCGCAACTTCAAAAATGGAGCATAAAATCAAGTATTGGAGAGTTGACCGATAAGGAGATGTTGCAATGTATTCAGGATTATTATGCATTTTGTGCTATGGGAGATCAGCTTGTTGGTGAGGCTGTCGAACGATTTAAAAGATATTGCAACGAGAAAGATCAACCATATATGATTGTATATGCATGTGGGGATCATGGATGGCATCTTGGAGAACAGGGTGTATGTGCAAAATTCACAAACTACCTCAAGTCAAATGAGACTGCTGTTATTGTAAGCTCCTCGGACAAGAGCAAATTTCCTGATGGAAAGGTCGTTACAGATTATGTTGAATATGTTGATTTTGCCCCTACCTTTTTTAGTGCGGCAGGTGTTGATCTGTCAGATGATTTTTATGACTATTTAGATGGTCGTGATTTGGCACAAACAGCCTCGGGTGAGGTTGCTGGTCGCGATTATGTCCTTGGTGAAGGTGCTATGATCTTTGGTCATAGAGCATATATGCGTAGTGATGACTTTGCATTCTCGATGCGAAGCAGACCGACAAATGGTAATCCGTCGGTTACTAATCCACCTAATGACAATGTCAAGTGGGCTCTAAATTGCACGCCAACAGAGGGGGAGTATGCTCTTTTTGATCTGCGTGTTGACCCCGAAGAGTTAAACAATGTCGCTTACGAAGAGGAGTATGCAGAGTTGGCGGAGTGGCTTAGGGTGAAGTTATGTAGTATTGTTCTAGGCGATGGGAGATTAGAGGTTGATTGGAGTGTGAAGAACTCATACAACATTAGCAATTTTGCTGAGGGAAGTGACGATAAGCTGTTAGATATCCCTAAGAGTATAATCCCTAAGGTATATTGATAGAGAAAGAGGTTGTCCCAAAAGGAGTTTTAAACTTCTCTTGGGGAACCTCTTAACTATTATTAGTGTCCGGTAAAATTTTGTTATTTATGTTGGTACCTCGTTTCGACTCACCAGAGTCGTCATCCTGAACTTGTTTCAGGATCTCTGCAAATGACAGTATGCTGAATCATAATTCATTGATTTACAACTGCGTATTAATAATGTAGGGATCCTGAAACAAGTTCAGGATGACGAAATTTTCAATTTCGTATCTCAAGTGGGACTGCTAGGAAATTTTTATCGGACACTAATAAATAAACTATTTGACTTATCTTATAGACGAGCCTTGATAGCCTTAGTCTCCTCCTCGAAGCCTGGCTTCTCAAGAAGTGCAAACATATTCTTCTTGTATGCCTCAACTCCTGGCTGATCGAATGGGTTGATCTCCAATAGGTAACCGCTGATTCCACATGCACGCTCGAAGAAGTAGATCAATGCTCCGATATAGTACTCTGTGATCTTAGGCAATGTGATACGGATGTTTGGCACTCCACCATCAACGTGAGCGATAGTTACTCCCAACTCTGCCATCAAATTGATCTGCGAAATACGCTTGCCTGCAAGGAAGTTCAATCCATCAAGGTTCTGCTCATCCTCCTCAACAACAAATGTCTGAGCTGGCTCTCCAACAGAGATCACTGTCTCGAATAGATTGCGCTCTCCATCTTGGATATATTGACCCATAGAGTGAAGATCAGCTGTCAATGTAACGCTTGCTGGGAACAATCCCTTACCATCCTTACCCTCACTCTCGCCATATAGCTGCTTCCACCACTCAGCGAAGTATTGCAACTTAGGCTCATATGATGCCAAGATCTCGATCTTCTTACCCTCTGTGTAGAGGATCTTACGAGCGGCAGCGTAGATTGCCGAAGGGTTCTCGTCAAATGCAACATCTGCACCTGTAGCCTTCTCCATATCCTGAGCTCCGCGAACCAACTCCGCGATATCTACTCCACCAGCTGCAAGTGGCAACAAACCTACTGGAGTAAGTACAGAGAAACGACCTCCAACATCATCTGGAATAACGAAAGTTGGATATCCCTCCTTTGTAGCAAGAGTCTTCAACGCACCACGAGACGCATCTGTAACAGCTACGATACGCTCAGCAGCCTCTGCCTTACCGTAACGAGCCTCGATCTCAGCCTTGATGATACGGAATGCGATAGCTGGCTCTGTTGTTGTACCAGACTTAGAGATTACGATAGCTGCGATAGAGTACTCTTTTGTAGCCTCCAATAGCTCACATGTGTAATCCTCAGAGATATTCTGACCTGCGAACAATACGATTGGCTGCTCGCGTTTCTTCTTCAAAAGGTCGAATGAGTTGTTCATTGACTCGATGACAGCCTTAGCTCCAAGGTATGAACCTCCAATTCCGATACAGATAACAACCTCAGCCTTACCCTTTAGCTTTGCAGCCTGCTCGTTGATAGCTGTGATCTGCGCTGCGTCAATTGATGATGGAAGGTTTACCCAACCTAGGAAGTCGTTACCGAGTCCCTCTTTGCTCTCTAGTAGAGCATTGGCAGCTTGTGCCTGCTCTTTGATTTGAGCTGTGATCTCAACACCGCTCTTTGAAAGATCTAATTTCATCATTGTTTTTATTGTATTATTGTTTAATATTACTTCAAATGTTTAGAGAGTGATCTCATCGACTTTCTTGCCGATAACTTACGATATAACACCCCATATACCATATCGGCAATAGGCATCTGAACTTGATGCTGTTCGTTGATATGACGAATACAATCCGAGGCGAAGTACCCCTCGGCAACCATTGTCATCTCGTTGAGTGCACTCTTGGTGCTAAAGCCCTTGCCCATCAACAATCCAAGTCGACGATTGCGACTATACGAAGAGTAGCAGGTTACGAGCAGATCTCCCAAATATGCCGATTCACGAGTCTCGCGAGCGTGTGGATAGGTCTGCTCCAAGAAGTTATTCATCTCGCGAGCACAGTTCGAGATAAGCACCGCAATAAAGTTGTCGCCATATCCCAATCCAACAGCCATACCAACCGATATTGCATATATGTTTTTGAGAACCGTAGCATACTCTATTCCATAGAGATCCTTCGAGTAGCTAATGTTGATATATTTGCACTGCATCTTCTCGCCCAAAACATGAGCCAAATCGAGATCGGGGCAGACAACCGTCAAATAGGATAGCCTCTCAAGTGCCACCTCTTCGGCGTGTGATGGCCCAGTTATGATACCGATCTGCTTATATGGAAGTTCGTATTGGTAGTTGAGGTACTCTACCACCGTGATATAGTCATCAGGCACAATCCCCTTGATTGCCGAGACCACGAATTTATCCTTTAGCGATACTGTTAGTGGCTCAAGGAAACTTTTGATATATGCCGATGGCATTGCAAGTATGATTATATCATGCTTTTCGATAACTTCATTTAGGTCGCTAGAGGCTACTATACGTTGGTTGTCAAACTCAACATCGCGCAGATACTTTGGGTTGTACGACTCATTCACAACGCAATCCAAAACCTCCTCATTGCGGATATACCATCCCACCCTCTTCTCCTTTTCGCAGAGCAGTTTAACGATAGCTGTCGCCCAACTACCATAACCAATTACTGCACATGTTGATGAGGCTGATATTTCCATTTCCATAGGACTTTATATTACATTTCAAAATATGATTATACTACTATGAGTTTGCATTTGCAAAAGTAAGTAAATATTTTTTAAAAAAAGTGTATAAATCTCCCTTTTTATTGTTAATTTTGCCACCAAGGGCAATTAAATAGAGGTTAATATCTGTTTTTTCGCCATGGAAAAGATAATATAAAGTATAAAAATATGGGATTTTTCTCACTCACTCAGGAGTTGGCGATAGATTTGGGAACTGCCAACACCCTGATAATTTATAATGGTAAAGTTGTTGTGGATGAACCCTCGATCGTAGCTCTTGATGCACATAGTGGCAAACTTATGGCACTAGGTCAACGAGCACGTCAGATGTTCGAAAAGACAAATCCAAATATACGCACAGTACGTCCACTCAAAGATGGTGTTATCGCCGACTTTAACGCCACAGAGCAGATGCTCAAGGGGCTTATCAAGAAGGTGAAGATGTCGAGCTCGCTATTTTATCCATCGCTTAGAATGGTGATCTGTATCCCATCGGGTTCAACAAATGTGGAGATCCGCGCGGTGCGAGATTCGGCGGAGCATGCTGGAGGACGTGAGGTGTATATGATCTTCGAGCCGATGGCGGCAGCTTTGGGAGCAGGAATCGACGTTGAGGCTCCAGAGGGAAATATGGTTATTGATATCGGAGGTGGAACTTCGGAGTTTGCTTGTATCTCGTTGGGTGGTATTGTCTGCTCGGAGTCTATAAATGTTGCGGGAGATGTCTTTACATCTGATATTCAGTCGTATGTGCGCCAACAACACAACATCCGAATCGGAGAGCGTACGGCAGAGGCTATCAAGTGTTCGATTGGAGCGGCTTTGCCAAAGTTGGAGAATCCACCTGAGGATTTCAAGATCACAGGTCCAAATATCTTGACTGCGCTTCCTCAATCGGTAAATCTGAACTATTCGGAGATTGCCTACGCAATGGAGAAGTCGTTGGTGAAGTTGGACGCAGCACTTATGAAGGTGCTGGAGGCTATTCCACCAGAGCTCTACACCGATGTGGTTCACAATGGAATCTATTTGGCAGGCGGTGGAGCTCTCATAAAGGGGCTCGACAAGAGATTGAGTGAAAAGACTGGTATTCCATTCCATGTGGCGGAGGATCCGTTGCGTGCTATTGCGCGAGGTACGGGTCTAGCACTTAAGAATATCAATAATTTCTCGTTCTTGCTTCGATAATAATATACTAATTTAGTATCCAAAATAACAGAGTGTTAATGATGCGCTACATACTGTATTTGAGTTAATGGAGACTTATTTTTGCTGATAGTCCCACTTGAGATACGTTCCGCAAGGAACGTCATCCTGAACTTGTTTCAGGATCTCAGCAAACGATAATGCCATCAGTGCAATATGTAATATATCGCTATTTAACAAACTGTGCAGAGATCCTGAAACAAGTTCAGGATGACGAAATTTTCAATTTCGTATCTCACGTGAGACTGCTAGAAAAATTTATCAGATACTAAAAATATAATAGTAAGGGTAGATATAGAGGGTAGTTGTCTTTTTGTAACTACCCTCATTAAATTTTAGAAGTTTGTGTTTCGGTTATTTGAGTTTTTGCGAAGTATCTCTTTGCTGCTGCTCTTTCTTATTTTGGAGAGTGCTGCAATACTCTACTATGCCCACTCTAATAGCTACACTCAAGCCAAGATTCTATCTATATCATCAGGATTAATCGGTGGTGTAGGTGGTCTGAGCAATGGTATTGGGAGCTACTTCTCACTCTACAAAGTCAACAAACAGCTTTTGGGGCGCATTGTAGATCTGGAGAGTGAAGTTGCCGATTATCGAGCTATAATAAGCGACTCGATGTTGATGGCTCTACACTACCATAATGACAATGGCGTGAGGTATATGGCTGCGCGTGTGGTCTCGAATAGCATAAATAAACCCAACAACTATATCATTATCAATCGAGGGTTGGAGGATGGTGTGCGAGTTGACATGGCGGTATTAACACCTAACAATGAGATGGTTGGATATGTCGTGGAGTGTTCGGGTCGTTTTGCAATTGTGATGTCGATACTGAATAGAGATTTCCGATCAAGTGGAAAGTTGGATGATGATAACCATGCTGGATCTATAAATTGGAGTGGCGAGAGTCGTTACCATATCACGATGAGCGAACTGTCGAAGTATACGAATATATATGAGGGAGCAGAGGTTGTAACAACAGGATTTTCGCAGCTATTCCCCGAAGGGGTCAAAATCGGAGAGGTTGAGAGCTTCGAACTTAACAATATGCAGACAGCATTCAACGTTAATGTTCGATTGGCGGCGGATATATCGGCACTTAATGAAGTCTTGGTGGTGAATAATATCGCAACAGCGGAGGCTCGTTATATTTTGCAGCGTATCGAGGCTGGCGAAGTGGATCTCGATGAGTAAAAAGTAGGTATTATCCGTATTTTAGCCAATAAGGGTTTAATTTTGCAGATAGTCCCACTTGAGATATGTTCTGCAAGGAACGTCTTTTGATGTGTTAATTTTTTCCCGTCATCCTGAACTTGATTCAGGATCTCCCGATTTTTTCGTTAGAAAAAACTCGGGGACGAAGAGAATATGTTGAGAATTAGAAATTTACGAAGGTAAAATCGTTGTGCCCGAGTTTTCGTTCCGAAAATCGGGAGATCCTGAATCAAGTTCAGGATGACGAAATTGAAAATTTCGTATCTCAAATGGGACTGCGGAAAAGATTTTTTGGAGACAAGGAGACTATAAATAGTAATATAATTAAGGAATGTATCGTCGTATATCGTTATATGCACTTGTATTTGTGGTGGTTATGTTGTTGCAGATCTTTGTATTTGATCGATTAACATTCAGCGTAATCGTCGCACCCCTTGTCTACATTACATTTCTGCTACTTTTACCCACTCAAACCCCTCAAATCGAGATGCTGTTTTGGGCACTATTTTTAGGTGTGGCTACCGATTTTGGAATGGGGACTGCGGGGCTTAACACTATAGTCACGCTATTTCTGGGGTATACACGCATATACATTATGAATACGATCTTCGGCAAAGATCTGGTATCTATCGGAGGAGTTCCGACCATCGAGAAGCTAGGGCGCACAAGATACAACCTCTATGTTGCATTTATGGTCTTTGTGCAGCTCTTTATCTACATCGTATTTGAGAGTTTGAGTGTAGTATCTTGGTTGTTGGGGTTGCAGAAATTTATTGTTAGTGGTCTACTCTCGCTAATTTTTGTCTGGCTTCTATCCTATTTCTTCGGCTCTTTGTTAACGCGTAAAGCCTAATTTTCGATGGAGCTACCAACAACAGAGTCTCATATACGATTGCGAGTAATCCGATTTATTGTGGTTGGAATCTTCGCGCTCCTTTTGGGGCGAATATTCTACCTACAAGTTATAAATACGGAGTATACATCACTCTCAAACAATAATGTGTTGCGAACAGAGGTGATATATGCGTCGCGAGGCGAGGTCTATGATCGCAACGGAGAGTTCTTGGTTCAGAGTCGAGGGTGCTTCGATATGATGGTTACATATCGCGACCTTGACCCTAAAGGTTTCGATACTCTAAAGGTTTGCGATGTATTGGATATCTCGAAGGAGAGTCTGATACGAGGGCTCAAAAATGCGAGAATGCGATCGCGAGTGCCATACCTAATTGCAAATGTGGTCTCGATTGAGGATAAACTCCTCTTCGATGAGCTTCGAATAAAGGGATTCCATGGAGTCTACAGAACGGTAAGACAATATCCACGAAGTATCGGAGGAAATCTATTGGGGCATATTGGCGAGATAAATCAAGCGCAATTAAAGGCAAATCCGAGTTATAAGGCTGGCGACTACATCGGTATTGGAGGTGTGGAGTCGGCATATGAGTCGGATCTAAAGGGCAAGAAGGGTGTGCGAATCTCGAAGGTGGATAACTACGGAGTTGTCAAGGGGTCATATATGGATGGTCTATACGACACACTTCCAGAGCAGGGTCGAGCTCTACACTCAACAATTGACGCAAAATTACAACTCTTCGGAGAGGAGCTGATGGCAGGCAAAATTGGGGCAGCGGTGGCGATCGAGCCATCGACGGGAGAGATACTTATGATGGTCTCATCCCCAACATTTGACCCCGATGAGTTGGTGGGTCGTCAACGAGGAAACAACTATATGAAGCTGTTGAATGATCCTCGACGACCACTATTCAATCGAGCGGTCTCGTCTCGTTACCCTCCAGGGTCGATCTTTAAGCTGGTTCAGGGGCTTATAGGCAAGCAGGAGGGGGTGCTCTCCCCAACCCAAACATACAACTGTTATGGAGGTTTCCACTATGGAAGCAAGATCCTAAAGTGCCATCAACACTATCCTGTGACAGATCTGGAGTATGCTGTGGCAACTTCGTGCAATACATACTTTTGCTATGTCTTTTGTAATATC
Source organism: Rikenellaceae bacterium (assembly GCA_047174275.1). Taxonomy (GTDB): domain Bacteria; phylum Bacteroidota; class Bacteroidia; order Bacteroidales; family Rikenellaceae; genus Alistipes. The sequence goes on from JBCQUC010000008.1 coordinate 34,014, forward strand.
TTGAACAATAAAAAATATACTGGTATAAATGAAGCATATACCAAATGGCGCGACTATGTGATGAGCTTTGGCTTTGGTCGAAAATTGGGCTCTGACTTCCTGAGCGAGGGTACAGGATATGTCCCTACAGCGGAGTATTACGATAAGATCTACCGTGGGGCGTGGTCTCCTTATACCGTTGTCTCGCTCTCAATTGGGCAGGGAGAGTTGGGCTGTACACCTCTACAGATGGCAAATTTAGCTGCAATTATCGCCAATCGAGGCTACTACTATACACCTCATATTATCAAGAGCATAGATGGAGACTCCAGCTCCAAAGAGCGTTTTGCGGAGCGACAATATACGATGGTCGACCCCGAGCACTTTGAGCCAATTGTACAGGGTATGTGGGATGGTGTGAATGTCGGAGGATCATCCACAAGTGCAAGGCTTGCGGGGCTCGATGTCTGTGGAAAGACTGGTACGGCACAAAATCCACATGGCGATGACCACTCAACGTTCTTGTCATTTGCGCCACGCGACAACCCAAAGATCGCAATCTCGGTCTATGTAGAGAATGGAACGTGGGGCGCAAGTGCCGCACTTCCGATCGCATCGCTTATTGAGGAGATGTATCTCACGGGCGAGATCAAGCGTCAATGGATGTTGGATTATGTAAAGAATAAAGTTATAAACTACCCGATGTATGACAAATAGTGAAGTTACTCCATCTTCGTCGCGCAACTTCTTCGCTGGAGTTGACCTATGGGCTATCCTGCTTTATGTGGTGATAGTCTTGATTGGGTGTATGTGTATCACATCGGCAACATTTGACGAGACATCAACGGACTACTTTAGCTTCTCGCACTTCTATATTAAGCAGCTTTTATGGGTCAGTGTGGCATTTCTTTCGGCGATATTTGTGCTGTTGGTCGACTCCAATATCTTTCATAAATACTCCTATATGCTCTATCTGTTTGGTGTTCTGCTTCTTATCTTGACACTCATCTTTGGTCGAGAGGTCAATGGTGCGAAGTCTTGGTTTGAGTTCGGGGCATTTCGAATACAGCCCGTGGAGCTGGTCAAGATCTCGACCGCTATGGTTATGGCGCGTGTGATGAGCGAACATACATTCTCGATTGCGAGGGTGGATAGCCTTGCAAAGGTGGCTCTTGTGATTGCGATTCCACTCGGTATAATCATCTTGCAGAATGATACTGGATCGGGAATTGTATTCTGTTCATTCCTGTTGGTTCTCTATCGCGAAGGGCTCAATACCTGGCTTATAACCCCTCTATTGCTTGTTGTAACGCTATTTATTTTGTCATTTTTGTTGACTCCACTCGCTCTGTTGCTGCTCTCGATCGGAATCTGTCTGCTCTATGATGCATTGATCTCGGGTGATGTGAAGCTGCATATTATATATTTTGCAACGTTGTTTTTGGGCTCAACGATCTTGACTCTCTACACACAACTATTTATGGTTGAGCCACTCTCGACCTATGCCGTTATCTTGATCGTCTCTGCCATTATGTTGCCTTTCGCTATAACTTGGGCAGTTCGATTGGCTCGTATGCAGACACTCATCATCATTGGTATGTTTACCTTTGCAAACCTCTTTGTTCCGCTATGTAGCTATATTTTCAACTCGATTCTAAGGTCACATCAACAGAATCGAATAATGAGCTTCCTTGGAATTGTGAGCGACCCTTTGGGTATTGACTATAATGTTAATCAGTCGAAGATCGCCATTGGGTCGGGTGGCTTTTGGGGTAAGGGGTTTTTGAATGGAACTCAGATCAAGTATGGCTTTGTCCCTGAGAAACACACAGATTTCATCTTTTGTGATCTGGCTGAAGAGTGGGGATTTATCGGAGTGTTATTTCTGTTGGGAGCTCTTTTTGCCCTTATTTGGCGACTTATAATGATGGGTGAGCGACAAGTAGAGAGCTTTGGTCGAGTCTATTGTTACTGCGTAGCCTCAATTTTGCTTTTCCATATCTTTGTAAATGTTGGAATGACAGTTGGTTTGATGCCTGTGATGGGTATTCCTCTGCCATTTATGAGCTATGGAGGTTCGTCGCTCGTTGCCTTTACCATTATGTTGTTTATCGCCTTCCGTCTTGACTCTGCCGTTCGACGCTAGCCACTCCAAACAAAAATGAGGATACCGAAGTATCCCCAAATCTAAATCTATTTTATGCCTGCCTATAAACTGTTTTAGCAGTCCCACTTGAGATACGTTCCGCAAGGAGCGTCATCCTGAATTTGTTTTATTAGTGTCCGATAAAAGTTTGCGATTTATATTGGTACCTCGTTTCGACTCTGAAAGAGTCGTCATCCTGAACTTGTTTCAGGATCCCTAACTATCAGTGTTTCAAATTCTTTGCAGGGATCCTGAAACAAGTTCAGGATGACGAAATTGAAAATTTCGTATCTCAAGAGGGATTGCTAGAAATGTTCTAGCAGGAGCTATTCTATATTAATATCTGAGATCTCAACACTCAATACTCGCTCATTATCGCCATTAACCGATTTGATACTATCTGTTATATCAACATTAACATTGATAATACCACCGCTACTTAATTCGAAGTACAAAGATGCGTTGTTGCTAGGTGTAACCTCCTCTGACGAGTATATTCCAAAGCATACAGTCTGATCTCTCAAATAACCATCAACAATGCTATTTGTATTGTATACTAGAGATGAGAGCGGCATATTAACGCTAATAGTATCGCCATCAGCTGGCTGGTTATTGTAGAGATATAGACCCTTTGCAAAACCTGTTACAACCGCAAAGTTACCCTCTGTGCTAAGTAGATTTATCGATGAGGCATAAGCTGTAAGGTGGAAAGCTGTTGTTGTCTTCGTCAACTCAAAACTCAACTTTGTAGTATCTGATGTTATGTCAATATAATCCATACTATCTGTATATAGATCATAAGATGCAACATCAGCATAACCTCCTGTAGCATTAACAAGTGATGCTTTGATCGTTTTATATCCATCTACATCCTCAAATGTCAAACCAGAGTGGCTGCTAAATGTGCCGTTAAAGATAATTATAGAGTACTCATTCTTCTTAACACTTACTGTTGGAGTGCTACTATCAACCACCATTACTGTCTTTTCTGATCCATCAGTTGGGTAGAAGATCAATGTGTATTGAGTTGGCTCTGTGCCAATATCGCTCCAATCTATATCTGTTGGGATATCCACATAGTTATTCTCAGGTGTGGTATCTTCTAGTATAGGTCGTTTCGATGTGTCACAAGATATGACCAATGCCGAAACTATTAAACTTAGGAGTAGACTAAATAATTTGTTATATGACTTCATAATCTCTATTTTTTCGTTTTATTAGTGTTTATAACCCAAACTAATGATACCTTTGCCTTTGTAGGGAATATGTAGGACATATTCTCCTCACTACCCCTACCATATAGAGCATTTCCCGACTCCATCGCTAGATTCTCTTTAACATCGTATTTGGTATATGTACCATCGATATATCCAACGCCAACCGAGAACTCTAGGTTAAAGTTGTTGCATAGTGGCATAGAGTATCCACCAGTCAAACCAACTGAGTAGTCGATCTCACCCTGTATACCTTGATCCTCCTTCAACTGGAAGTCGAAAGTTGACTTGCTGAAGTAGACTCCACCAAAGAATCCTGTAAGTACAGATCTTTCGCTTCTGTCACCAAACCAATATCTAGCCTCTGCGCCATAATTTTGGATCTCCCAACATCTGCTGTTGTCGTCTCTGCAACTCCATAGTCTAGCAAACTCAACATTCGCACTAAAGCGATCTCCGATTGGAATCTCAGCCTCAATATTAGGAATAGCCGCTATATCTGCAAGGAGATTAGTCTTGATAGCCAACAGCGGGCTCTTGACTCTCTCTGGAGCTGGTGCGTGAACTTGAACCTTCTCCACTCTCTCATTGTAGATAGTGTCGACAGTTGACATATATACAGTGTCAACCTTAGGCTCTTTAGGCTCAAAATAGAGGTTGATAGCACTACCTACGCGCATTTGTGGGTAATAATGCTCCACAAGATATCTGTATGGAGCACCACCACGTAGATCCATTAGCTGCTTATTCCTGCTGTCAACCAATGTCTTCCAGCTATCACCAGGCTGCTTCTTCCAAGTCTCCTCTGGTGTATTCTTTAGGATATCAAGCACTTCGCTCTTATAATCCATCTCCGACTGCTCTACCAAATCGATTAGGAGTTTCCAGTAGATTCCAGTCCCTTTAATGTCGTAGAGTGAGCTGCTAAATCCAGTTCTCTCAGAGATATAGTTATAAAAACTATGGCTTCGATCTTCAGATAGCTTCTTGTTGTAAGCAACGCCACCCTCTGGCGAGGTGTAGCTGTCTATCGAGATCTTGGTGACAATCTTTGTTGTGTCGCGGTAGAGATCCTCCATCTCCTCCAAAAGATTGTTCATCACTGTCCGATTGTTCGCAATTCCTAGGTCAACATCTGAGCTGTCGAGGCTAAAAATAATGCGATACTCTTCGTTCGATTGTTTCTGCGCATATGTAGACATGAGCATCAACAAAAGAAATGGTAACGTAAAAATTTTCTTCATGTTGTTTTTTATTTGTTAATTAATTAAATTGGGTTTAGGTTATGTATAAAATCTTAACTATGTAAATTAAGGGGCGATTACAAACATAGTATAAAAAAGCGAAAAAACAAAATTTTTCAATAGATAAGTAGTGTAAAACAATTATTGCCATATTTTTAAAAGCACTCTTGGAGTGATATTTTTCACTATTAAATCTCAATATAGAACCACTATATTTTCAATTTAATAGCAAAAAATCTCATCTCCAATAGCACTCTTAAAAACACACCAATAATTATTTTACACTACTTAAACGACAAAACAATGTAAAAACAATGTAGAATGTACAATACAATACAATACAATACAATACAATACAATACAATACAGCGCGGCTCTATTTTATGTTAAACCCAGTAGTATTATTCATTTTTTTAACCATATTGCTTTTCGTCTGTTACAATCCCATTGTGATAAATATTTCGCGAAAAAAGTAGCGTATATTTTGTATTTCAATTAATTATAGTTATATTTGCGAGCTATTTATTAACTAATTATACTATAGGACAATGCCAAAAATGAAAACAAATTCGGCTGCGAAGAAACGTTTTTCTTTCACAGGCACCGGAAAAATCAAGCGTAAACACGCTTTTCACAGTCACATTTTGACTAAGAAGACCACAAAGCAGAAACGCAACTTGTGTTATTCAGGAACTGTTTCATCTGTAGATGAGCAGAAAATCAAGAACTTGTTGGTGAAGTAATTCACACAAACAGGCTCTAACTAATTATTAATTAGGAGACGATCAGCCCCAAAGAGTGCGAGAGAATTGCACCGCTGACTTACTCCACTAAAACTTTTCAAATATGCCACGTTCAGTCAATGCTGTTGCGTCACGCGCACGAAGAAAGAAAGTTTTGAAACTTGCCAAAGGTAACTTTGGTTCAAGGGGAAACGTATGGACAGTTGCCAAAAACACTGTCGAGAAGGGTTTGCAGTATGCTTATGCTCACCGCGCCCTAAAGAAGAGAACTTACCGTTCACTATGGATCACTCGTATCAACGCTGCGGTTCGTATGGAGGGTTTAACCTATTCAGAGTTTATCGGCAAACTCAATGCTAAGGGTATTGTCATCAACCGTAAGGTGTTGGCTGACCTAGCGATGAACGAGCCACAGGCTTTTGTAGCGATAGTTAACACAGTTAAATAGCAGAGTGCAGATCCGAGGGGTGTGGAGGCGACTATAAAGTTGTTGAACACTCTGAGAATCGCCCTATTTAAGACCTTTCACCATTGGTGGAGGGTCTTTTTTGGTACTATATGTGTAGTCTCTAAAAATATGTAATGTGTTCGGTGAAAATTTCTAGCAGTCCCATTTGAGATACGTTCCGTAAGGAACGTCATCCTGAAACAAGTTCATTAGTGTCCGATAAAATATTTTTTAATCTTTGTAATCATCACAATTGTAGCGACTTATAAAGGTTTTATAAAATGGGGGCTCACTTTTATTAGCAGTCCCACGTGAGATACGAAATTGAAAATTTCGTCATCCTGAACTTGTTTCAGGATCTCTACAAAGAATCTGAAACACTGATAGTTAGGGATCCTGAAACAAGTTCAGGATGACGACTCTTTCAGAGTCGAAACGAGGTGCCAATACAAATTGTAAACTTTTATCGGATACTAATAAAATAAGTTCAGGATGACGAAATTTTCAATTTCGTATCTCACGTGGGACTGCTAGAAAAAATGTTGGATATATAAAAATATCGCTAAAAAAGGATGATATAACTCTAAATTTTATTATATTTGGAACTCTTAGTGTTCGATAAAAGGTAATGGTGGTAAATATATTGGTACCATGTTATCGAATCCAACGGATTCGTCATCCTGAACTTGATTCAGGATCTCCCGAATTTAGTGAAACTAAATCTCGGGCACAAAGAGAATACGTTGAAAATTAAGGTATTGTAAATGTTTGATAGTGTTCCCGAGATTCCGCCTTTGGCGAAATTCGGGAGATCCTGAATCAAGTTCAGGATGACAACTCTTTTAGAGTCGAGACGAGGTGCAAAAATAAGCCCTTGGTTTATTGTGATGTTATTTTGCATTACAAAGGTTTTAACAATTTTGATCGTATGCCAAAATGATTTGGAACATGTTATTTATGAGTGTTTTAGTAAGAGCAAATATGGATAAAAAAATGATACATAATAGGTTAAATAGATTGGTGTTGAGCTTGGTGACAATTCTCACATCAACCATACTCCTTTCGGGCTGTTCGCAATCGTTCTATCAACCGACAACATTTTTGACGGATGATATGTACACCACCCACAATCGAGACCAAATAATCAAAGAGAAGCAGGCAGATGCAGAGGCGCGTGCCCAACTCTTAGAGCAGAGAAAAGCATACTGGGCTGAAGAGCTAGGCATTGCAAATCAAGCCTCAACAGAACAGAGTGAACTCTACAATACTCCATATGGAGAGAAGCTCGCAATGCTCTCTGCAACAACGGAGTACATTCGTCCATCTTCATACTACGCACTGCAATACGACGAGGCGTTGAATGAGCTTGCGAAGTACGATCCGTCGGAGTATAATGCCTATATAACCGAGGATGGAGAGGTTGTGGTTGAACCGAAATATAGAAACTCAATGTATGGAGTTTGGGGTGCACCATACGTCAGCTATGCATGGACATATGGATATCCTGTTTGGGCGTATCCTCGATACTCTTGGTGGGGGTACAACTATAACTTCGCGTATGGTTTTGGGTTTGGTTACTCTCCATACTATTATGATCCGTGGTGGGGGATCTACCCCTATCCATACTACGGATTTGGATATAATTGGTATCGACCAACCATTCGTCCGCCACATGGAGGAGGAGGAGGTGTCAGCAGACCATCCTCAATTGTAAATCGTCCAAACATCTCGACATCGCCATCCTCATCGGTTGGTAAGCGTAATGTGGATGGGTCAACAGTTGGCAGATCGACAGGTACGACATATAACCGTGGAGGGACAACACGTAGCGTAACACCTTCAACGACAATCACAACACCAACGCGCTCTCCATCTATATCTGTTCCATCATCAACACCTACGCCATCGCGTAGCACAAATAGAATTGGACGATAAATTTTAAAGAGATTCTAAAAGAGATGAAAAGATTGATATTTGCCATAGTGGCACTATGTATATGTATATCGGTGAACAGAGCCTCGGCACAGAGCTTCACCGTTGGGAATTTGACAACTACTAACGAGGTGCTATCAAATAGGTCGATGGCTCAAGGTACGCTGTTGAATCGCGATGTTATGGGGGTTGCAGATATGGGGATCTTCTCCCAAAGTGCATTTCAATATGGCACGGCACGTTCGATGGCGATGGCTGGGGCTATGACATCTCTTGGTGGGGATGCATCGTCGATGATGATTAATCCAGCGGGACTTGGTATGTATCGTTCGGGCGAGATCTCTTTTACACCGATGGTTACTATCCAGAGCAGCGATACGAAGGGTGGCTCATCTTATCTGAATGATGGTGCTAACACATTTGCATTGAGCAATTTTTCGATTGTTTTCAACCTCTATGAGAGTGGAAATTCGAGACTTATATCTCTGAATATGGGGTTGGGATATAACAAAATATCAGACCTCAACTACGAATATTCATTTCGTAGCATGGGCAATAGCAGCTCTATCGCAAACCTATTCTCTAGACAACTTACCAACGAAAATGTCGCTCTGGATGAGGTGTATGGTGAAGATTATCCGAATTGGAATAGTATGCCAACAAACCTGTGGGGAGCTGTTTTAGGTTATAAGAGTGGACTCACATTTCAGTCCTATGGCTCGACCCCTTCGGGATACAATAGCAGCGATCAGATCACTCCAACAACATCTGGAAATCCGATCTGGAGATCATCGTGGATAAGTCCAGAGGCTTCGATCGATCAATATATGGCTGTTGTGAGCGATGGCTCGATTGGCGAGTATGATATCTCGATCGGTGCGAATATCGACAATACACTCTATCTAGGATTTACCCTTGGTATTCAAACCCTCTATCAACGCCTAGATTTGATGTATGGTGAGGAGTATATCGACAATAATCTGGGTAGTGAGAGTGCACTTCAATACTCGAAATATAACCAGACCATAATCACAGATGGAAGTGGTGTGAATATGAAGTTCGGTGCGACATATCGCCCAACGGAGGATTTTAGAGTAGGTATTGCATACCACACACCAACTTGGTATAGCCTCGACCGTGAGTATCAAGCATCGATGGGAAGCTACTCTATTACCAGTGGGCAGGGCGATTATATAGTTGTTGATTCGCCACTATTGTCTGATTATGGTGAGAATCGATGGAAGTTTAACTCTCCATCGCGACTTCTCATTGGAGGTTCGTACACTCTCTACAACCGTGCTTTGATATCGGTTGATTATCAGCGTGATTGGTATGGTAGCATCAAGAGTCGATCTCTTCCGACTGGAGTTTCAGAGGAGTTGTATAGTGGAATAAGCGATATCTATCAGAGTGTTAATACATTGCGTGTGGGTGGAGAGTATAAGTTAACTCCATCTGTGGCATTACGAGGTGGTTATGGATTTAGCTCGTCGATGGTTCGAGACGATGTCGATCAAACAGAGCTACTTGGGTCTCCAACTACCAATAGCATAAAATATTACGCTTTTGGTATTGGGTACACCCCAAATAATGGAGTGAGCCTTGCCCTTACATATATGAACCAAGCGACAGAGTATAGCAGCTATACACTATTCTATGGTGTTGGTGATATCGAGGTTGATAGTGAGTATGACTCTCAGATTCCAAGTGCAGAGTCGGCTCAAAGTGGAACTTTTTTAACGACATTAAAGCAAAACAACATCGTCTTTTCGTTGACTTTAAAGATGTAAGCGGCTCAAAATCAGATAAAATAACTCTAATGTAATTCTAAATCAAGATTATTGGTATCATGTTATCGAATCCAACGGATTCGTCATTCTAAACTTGATTTATTAGTGCTCGATAAAACTTTTCCAGCAGTCCCATTTGAGATACGAAATTGAAAATTTCGTCATCCTGAACTTGATTCAGGATCTCCCGATTTTCGGAACGAAAACTCGGGTACAACGATTCTGCCTTCGTAAAATTCTAACTCTCAATGTATTGTCTTCGTGCCCGAGTTTTTTCTAACGAAAAAATCGGGAGATCCTGAATCAAGTTCAGGATGACGGGAAAAATTAATGTACTAGCAGTAATCAATAAATCAGAATGGAACTTCAGCCTCAAAGGTGACACATTCGCCACTTATTGGGTGAGTGAATGTGATCTGTTGAGCATGAAGATGGAGGCGAAGTGTAGAGTCATCAGCCTCCCTGCCATACAATCTATCCCCTCTAATTGGGGCATTTAGACCATCTATATGGGCACAGTGCAGACGCAATTGGTGTGTGCGCCCCGTATGCGGATAGAGTGCAAGGCGCGTAAAATCTGCACCGCGTTCGATAACTTTGTAGGTCGTAAAGGATGATTTTCCATACTTGAAATCCACCATTTGACGCGGACGATCATCAATGTTTGGTCGAAGTGGCAATCTGATTTCGCCTCTGTCTACCTCTATAATACCCTCAACAACAGTGATATATCGTTTTGAGAGTTGTCGCTCACCAAATTGACGTTGAAGTGATTTGTGAACCTCCGCACTCTTTGCCACAACCAATACCCCCGAGGTATCTTGATCGAGTCGATGCACCATGAGTGCTCCTGTTGCCTTGGGGTAACGCTCCTCGACAATGCTCTTAACTGATATCGCTGTCGAACGACCAGGGACAGAGAGCATCCCAGCAGGTTTGTTAAAGATGATAAGGTGCTCATCCTCAAATATAACACTCAGTGGATCTTCGGCTTTGCGAACCAAATCGGGCTCAACATCTGCAACATCAATCCCCTGCAACATAAAACTCAGGATCGGATAGCAACGGCTTCGACAAGCTCCATAAAAATGGGCATGGTGTCGCACCTCACCGTAGAGTGAAGAGCCATACCAAAACTCACCTAAAGCGATGGGGGTCAAATGGTTGGTCAACGCATAATAGAGCAGTTTTGGAGCGGCACACTCCCCTGCACCCGATGGAGGGAGTCGATCCAAAAGATCATCAAAGATATCAAACAACGAACGCCATTCGCCTCGCCCATTGACCACCATATAACTCTTAAACATCTTGCATTGCAGAGCGTTCGACATCTCGCGACGCTTTTTACGTAGCTCTGAGAGTTGTTTTTTCCACCTTAGAGCATCCACTTTAGCATCTTTCAAATCGCCTTTAAGACGATGTTCCAGACGACGAATCTCCCCCTTTTGATGTTGACTCTCCCGTTGAAGTTGATCGAGCAAGAGTTGATCTGTTGACTCTCTTCGTAGCTCATCGCGCCTCTTCTTCGACTCTGCATATTGAGCATTTGCCTTGGCAATCTCCTCGAAGACTGATACTTGAAGCCTCTCGAATAGCTCTTGGGAGGCGATATATTGTTCGGATGATTTGAGTGCGTCGATCTCACGACCGATAGCCCCAATAGATAGATCTTCCGCCTTAAACTCAGGATTCTCTGCACCGCGCCCAAAGATCGGCGGAACAAAAGAGTCGAACTCTATCCGCCCTGCCATGCAGCCCGAAAATGCTGAGAGGTAACCAACCTCCCCGTTTTGATCTCTTACGACCATCACTCCGAACATCTTACCATTTGTGAGCTCCCTCTTCACCTCTGCATCACCCTCCGCAAGCCTATCAATATGGCGCAATAGCTCACTTTGAGCCTCCAAGATCACCTCTGTTGGACGATACTCAAAGGGGTTATTTAGCCTCATGCCTGACAAATCTTGTGAGGTCGATATCGGGTGGAAATATTGCTCTTGTCTTTGCATCTTATAAATTTTACACCCCCAAAGGTAACAAAAATATCGAATCTTTAATATTTAAAGGCTCAACTTAATTTGGAAATAAAGAAAAACTTTTTTACCTTTGTCTAAGTCACCCTCACGAGGGGTGATCTTTAATTTAGGGGTGATGATTGTAGGGTTCTGATCTAATTATTTAGGTTAGGATTCTTATTTTTTACTCACTCTTGCACGATATTAGCATTTACATAGAACAAAAAAAGATGGCACAAGAGATAATATATCTAACAGCCGAAGGCTACAAAAAGCTCAAAGATGAGCTAGACCATATGAGAAAAGTGGAGCGTCCAGCAGTTACAGCTGCAATTGCGGAGGCTCGCGATAAGGGAGACCTGTCGGAGAACGCAGAGTACGATGCTGCTCGCGAGGCTCAAGGACTTCTAGAGATGAGAATTGCAAAGGCTGAGGCGGTGATGCAAAATGCACGAGTTATCGACGAGACTAAGATCGACACCTCTAAGGTGCAGATATTGAGCCGAGTAACGCTCAAAAATCTCAATACAAATAAGGAGATGGTCTATATGATTGTATCAGAAAATGAGGCAAATCTTCGCGAGGGTAAACTTGCAATCAGCACCCCAATCGCAAAGGCTATATTGGGGAAGAAGAGCGGTGAGGTTGTCGAGGTTACTGTGCCAGCTGGAGTTATGAAGTTCGAGATTCTGAATATCTCGATCTAATAATCAAATTATTAGTGTCCGATAAAAATCCAATAAACCTCTGTAATATAATAGATTATATGTGTTTGTAAAATCAGGGGCTTACTTTTACCGATAGTCCCATTTGAGATACGAAATTGAAAATTTCGTCATCCTGAACTTGTTTCAGGATCTCAGCAAACGACAATGCAATCTGTATAACATGCTAAAACACAATGGTTTAATTAATGATGCAGGGATCCTGAAACAAGTTCAGGATGACGAAATTTTCAATTTCGTATCTCAAATGGGACTGCTAGAAAAGTTTTATCGGACACTAAATATAATCAAATATACGCCAGTTAAAACACTGCTGATATTAAGGCTGCATTTGTAGATTTGCAACCTTAATGTCAGCAGATATTTTGTCTATAATAGCCTCAATCAGGGTGTTCATCTCCGATTCGGGGGTATAGTTTGCTTCGCAGACATAGTTCACTCTGCGTTCGCGAATGAGTTGTATCATATCTTCGCGTTTGTCGCTTCGAGCAGGGTCGTAGACCGCTATAGAGTGTCCACCCATAATATGTACCAACCTCATAGATGGAATATCGGTCTCGCCATCTCCAATAAATATAATACGTGAAAATGGAATCGGACGACCCTCGCGAGGCGAGAAAGCATTTACGCGAGTGGTGTCGTGAACCGTCTCGATACCTTTGTTTATCTTGAAAAGAAACTGTGTCTTATTTGTGTAGTTGATAGCTACAGCTGGCCAATACGCCTCTCCCTCTTCGTTGTATAGGAATGTGCTAGCGTATATTTTGTGAAATTTATCGGCAATGGGTGTCCCCTCGATCATCTCGCGGATTCCCGAAGAGTTGACATAGTGTTGAACGTTGAGCCCCTTTGTTCTGCCATACTCATTGACTCTGTCGAACCAGCTATCTAGACCATCGAACAACCTTACACTTCGCCCCATCGCTCTGAGTCGAGGTGCTGTGACAGAGACTCCAGCTCTTCTGGATAGTGTCAACATTCGCTCCATATAGCTCAATACCGAGTCAGCATCGTTGTTTATCGCGATGTTGTCCGCCTCTTGCCAGAACTCTTTTATGGTTTTGCCCAATGCTGGTATAAACTCATACTCCTGCATGTTCCCTGCCGAGAGTGTCCCATCGAAATCATATACGATTGCTATTGTTGTTATTTGCTCCATCAACTGTGAAATTTCTATATTTGGATTCACAATATAGGAAAAAATAGTTACATTTGCATATAATAATAGTGGTTAAATAATAATATAGTTATGGAGTTTAAAGAACTTATAGCAAAGCGTCGTAGTATCAGAAAATACTCCGATCGCGAGGTGACGAAAGAGACCCTTCAAAAGGTCGTGGATATGGCAATCTCTGCCCCTTCATCTCGAAATTCACACTCTACATCCTTTATGGTTGTGACAAACCGTGAGATCATAAAAGGGTTGTCAGAGATTAGAGACTATGGATCTGCATTTTTGAAGAATGCACCTGCGGCAATCGTTGTTATGGGGGATCGGACAAAAACTGACAAGCCAATTGTAAACTGCTCTATATCAGCTACAATGATCTATCTCGCAGCTGTCGAAATGGGGCTTTCGAGCTGTTGGGTTCATGTCGATAAATCACCTCAAAAGGTTGCAGAGCCTACGGGAGCAATGGCGATTGATCGAGTGCGTGAGTTGCTTCCGATTCCAGAGGAGTGCGATGTATTGTGTCTATTCGCTATAGGATACTCCGATTTTGAACCAGCACCAATTCCAGAGTTTGACCGAGAGGCGTTGGTGACTTTTGTCGAGTAAATTTAGAATTTTTAGTGTTCGATAAAACTTTTTTAGCAGTCCCACTTGAGATACGAAATTGAAAATTTCGTCATCCTGAACTTGTTTCAGGATCTCAGCAAACGACAATGCAATCCATAATATACTGTGGTTTAACAACGATGCAGAGATCCTGAAACAAGTTCAGGACGACGTTCCTAACGGAACGTATCTCAAGCGGGACTGCTAAAAAAGTTTTATAGGATACAGGATATACCTTATATAATAAGCGAAGGAGAGATTAATTATTCTCCTTCGCTTTTGTTGATAACAACCCACAAGCAGCCTCAATATCCTCGCCTCGTGATCTTCTGATTGTTGTGTGAATACCTTTGGCTGTTAGATCGTTGCGAAACCTTATGATCTTCTCTTCATCGGGCGAAAAGTATGGCGAATCGGGAATTTTGTGGAACTTTATAATGTTGATTCTGCACTTTAGACCATTGAGTAGGCGAGCTAGCTCCCTTACATGGTGCGGAGATCCATTCTTGCCACTCATAAGTATATACTCGAACGAGACGCGTCTCTGCCCCGAAAAATCATACTCCTTAAGAATCTCAATAAATTCACGAATTGGGTATGCCTTCTCGATAGGCATAATCTCAGCTCGCTCATTAGAGTATGGATTGTGGAGGCTAACAGCAATATCAACATCGCTCTCATCGAGCAACCTGCGAAGCTCTCGCGTCACACCTGCCGTAGAGAGTGTGATTCGTCGAGCAGACCACCCCCAACCCCAATCAGATGTAATGATCTCGATAGCACGCATCACCTCATCCATATTATCAAGCGGCTCTCCCATCCCCATAAATACAAGGTTGGAGAGTTTTTCAAATTCGGGTAGTGATCCGATTTGACCTACTATCTCGCCAGCGGTGAGGGAGTGCTGTAGACCTTGTCGTCCAGTAGCACAAAAGGTGCAACCCATCCTGCATCCAGCCTGAGAGGATACACACAATGTTGCACGATCTCCATCGGGGATATATACCGCCTCAATAAGTGCATTTTGACCTGTTTTATAGAGGTATTTTCGAGTGCTATCCTTCGCTTCGCTCACCTTTTGAGGGGTGATTCTTCCTACTTGATATTTAGCGTTGAGCCTCTCGCGGTTCACTTTTGAGAGGTTTGTCATCCCCTCTATTGTGTCGATGCGTTTGTTGTAGAGCCATTCGGCGATCTGTTTGGCGGTAAATTTCGGTAGACCTTCATTTTTGCATATTTGTTGTAACTCGTTGAGAGTCATGCCAAAAAGAGGTATCAGAGTCGTGCTTTCGTTGCTCATTTTATTTTATTTTGTGACAAAGTTATTAAATTTTCAATATTTTTACCCCCATATTGTTTTTTTTTAAGTTTTATTCTCGTATATTTGTATGTCGGTTGGAAATAGCTCGCCATAACCAAGATATTTAAGTGCCCCATTCGATACCTTAAAATGAAGAAAACAATAATAAAGAGATAAGTAAGATAATGGAACTAAAGAAAAATCCCAAAGCAGACCTTCAAAGAGTGAGAGGTCTCCTTCTTGAGATCGGCTTGATTGCTGCTCTAATCCTTGTGATCGTAGCTTTTACCTACACTCCAAGGGAACATCGTATTGACCAAGTTGAGATGGATTATGGTCCGATAGAGGAGCAGATCACCGAGATCACTCGTCAGGATCAAAAGACCCCTCCTCCTCCAAAGAAGGTTGAGGTAAAGGTTATCACAGACCTTTTGCAGGTTGTAACCAACGATACTAAGGTTGATATGGATGTGGACTTTGCTGAGTTCGACGAGGATACAGAGATCATCCAGCAGGTTGCAGAGAAAGAGGAGGTTATTGAGGATGACCAGCCATTCCTTTTCGCGGAGACTATGCCTTCGTTCCAGGGTGGAGATCTTGCAACATTCCGTAACTGGGTGATGGGCAAGGTGAAGTACCCACAGATCGCAGCTGAGAATGGTATCTCGGGTCGTGTTATCGTAACATTCGTCATCGAGAAGGATGGTTCATTGTCATCTGTTCAGGTTTTGCAGTCACCAGACCGCTCACTATCAGAGGAGGCTACTCGCGTGTTGAACATGTCACCAAAATGGTCACCAGCAAAGCAGCGTAACCAGCCAGTTCGTCTTAAGTTTACACTACCAGTCGAGTTTAAGATTCAGTAGTGATATTATATATACTTTTAGTAAGGGTATCTCTTCTGTGAGGTGCCCTTATTTTTGGTGTTGGGTGGTGTAATTGTTGTAATGTATTTTTAATTTGTATATGTCGTTAGATAGGATAGAGAATAGAGAGATGGAGAGCTACGAGTGGGTATGGGATGCACCACGTCGAGCAGTATTGGTGGCGGTTATTCGCGATCAACAACGTCCTGCCGAAGCTATGGAGTTTTTGGAGGAGTTGGAGTTTTTGGCAGAAACAGCAGATATTGAGTGTGTTAAGACCTTTACACAGAGGTTGTCGCAACCCTCTTCACGCATCTATGTTGGGCCTGGAAAGTTAAAGGAGATTGCGGAGTATTGCAAGGAGAACGAGATTGATTTGGTGATCTTCGATGATGAGCTCTCCCCTTCGCAGACTCGAAACATCGAGAAGGAGATGCCTTGCAAGGTGTTGGATAGAACGCGATTAATTCTAGATATC
This sequence comes from Rikenellaceae bacterium, assembly GCA_047174275.1. Classification (GTDB taxonomy): domain Bacteria; phylum Bacteroidota; class Bacteroidia; order Bacteroidales; family Rikenellaceae; genus Alistipes. Next base: position 50,674 of record JBCQUC010000008.1, read on the forward strand.
TTCCTTTCGAGAGCGACAACGGCATACGCTAAAACTCAGGTGCAGTTGGCGAATTACCAATATATGTTGCCTCGATTGACGGGAATGTGGACTCACTTGGAGCGTCAGCGTGGAGGAACGGGAACTCGTGGTGGAGCTGGAGAGCGCGAGATTGAGACCGATAGACGTATTGTAAGAAATAGAATCACAAAACTAAAGGAGGATCTCAAGAAGATTGACCGTCAGATGTCGGTGCAACGCTCAAATCGCGGACATATGGTGCGAGTGGCGTTGGTCGGATATACCAATGTTGGTAAGTCTACAATCATGAATCTGATCGCTAAGAGCGAGGTCTTTGCCGAGAATAAACTCTTCGCAACGCTAGATACAACAGTGCGCAAGGTGGTCTTCGATAACCTCCCTTTTTTGTTGTCAGATACAGTTGGGTTTATTCGTAAGTTGCCAACGGAGTTAGTAGAGTCCTTTAAATCGACACTGGATGAGGTTCGAGAGGCGGATCTTTTGCTGCATGTCGTTGATATATCTCATCCAAATTTTGAGGAGCAGATCGCGGTTGTGAAGCAGACTCTGCAAGATATCGGAGCTGGAGACAAACCTGTATTCTTGATCTTCAATAAGGTCGATGCATATTCGTATGTCGAGAAGGAAGAGGATGATTTGACACCTGCAACGCGCGAAAATTTGTCGTTGGAGGATCTCAAAAAGAGTTGGATCGCGGAGGCGAATACCCCTTGTATCTTTGTCTCGGCGATTGAAAAGCTAAATATAGAAAAATTCCGCTCAGATCTCTACGCTATGGTGCGAGAGATCCATTCGGGGCGTTACCCATTTAATAACTTTCTCTATTAACAAACTACTTGATTATGGTGAAGATACTAGTAAATGAAAACTCGGTGTTGAGCAGATATATCGCTGAGATCCGCGATGTAGATGTTCAAGGTGATCCTATGCGATTCCGTCGCAATTTGGAGCGTATAGGTGAGATAATGGCATATGAGATCTCTAAAACGCTGAATTATAGAGAGGCTACGGTGCAGACCCCACTTGGTGAGGCGGCTGTGGTTGAATTTGATAATGATATCGTTATTGCTACAATTTTGCGTGCGGGGCTTCCGTTTCACACTGGATTTATGAATATGTTCGATCGTGCCTCTGCCGCTTTTGCCGCAGCCTACAGAAAGAACCATAAAGATAATAGCTTTGAGGTTAAGGTGGAGTATATCTCGTGTGGCGACTTGGAGGGGAAGATTTTGATCCTTGTTGATCCGATGTTGGCGACTGGATCATCGTTGGTATTGACCTATCAGGCGATGTGCGAGAAGTGTGGAACACCTCTTCATACACATGTCGCGGCGGTGATATCGAGTGAGCAGGGGGTCGATTATGTGAAGCGAAATATGCCACAAGAGGCGGTTACTATATGGACAGCTGCGCTTGACTCGGAGTTGACATCGAAAGCCTATATCGTGCCAGGGCTTGGTGATGCAGGTGATCTGGCGTATGGCGCAAAATTGTAATTTTAAGGAATGGCAAAGGTTAGGTTAACAAAGGAGTTTAGCTTCGAGGCGGCACATGCTTTGGAGGATTATGATGGTGCATGTCGTCAGATTCATGGTCATTCATATCGTCTATTTGTGACGGTATTGGGTGAACCAATTGCAGATCAAACGGTATCGAGTTATGGTATGGTTATAGATTTTGGAGATCTGAAACGTGTTGTGAATGAGCAGATTGTATCGCGTTTGGATCATGCTTTGGTCTTGCGTCGTTCGGCTCTTTCGGATCGTGTGATAGATGGAATTGGATATATATATAGTAATATCTTATTGACCGATTATCAGCCGACATGCGAGAATATGTTGATCGACTTTGCCGATAGAATCTCGCAACACCTACCAAGTGGCGTTGTGCTCTATTCGCTTAAATTACACGAGACAGCCACCTCTTTTGCAGAGTGGTATTTAGTTGACAATCAATAATATAAATTGATGAAGAGACTCTTTTTAGTCGATGCTTACGCATTGATTTTCAGATATTATTACGCCTTTCTGGGGCGACCTATGCGCAACCGAGATGGATTCAACACTTCGGTTGTATTTGGTTTTGCGAAGTTTCTGCGAGACCTTCTTAAGCGTGAAAATCCAGACCTTTTGGGAGTCGCTTTTGATCCTCCAGGAGGGAGCTTTAGACGCAGGTTATACCCTGAGTATAAGGCAAATAGAAGTGCTACGCCCGAAGATATCTTGGCTTCAGTGCCATATGTCAAGAGGTTGGTCGAGGCGATGTGTATTCCGATTTTGGAGGTTGCGGACTATGAGGCAGATGATGTGATTGGAACGCTCTCCAAAAAGGGTGAAGAGGCTGGTTTCGAGGTCTTTATGGTGACTCCAGACAAGGATTACGGACAGCTTGTGACCGATAACTGTTACCTTTACAAACAGAAGGGCGACGATATTGAGATTGTTGATCGAGCTGCAATTGAGTCCAAATATGGAATCTCTGACCCTATATTAATACGTGATATTTTGGCGTTGTGGGGCGATGCTTCGGATAATATACCAGGGGTCGATGGTATTGGTGAGAAGGGTGCTTGTAAGTTGGTTCAGGCGTGGGGCGATGTGGAGTCTATCCTTGCAAATGTTGACAAAATTAAGGGTAAGCAGGGTGAGAGGTTGGCAGCTTCTCGCGAGAAGCTAACCCTGTCTAAGGAGTTGACAACTATCTGTTTAGATGTGCCTATCGAGTTCAATGAGGCGATGTTGACCATCTGTGAGCCAAAGATTAGCGAGTTAAGAGAGCTATACGCTGAGATGGACTTTAGACACTTTCTTCATGAGTTAGGCGACGCTCCAGCAGAGCCAGTGAAAGAGGTTGTTGCAACATCTCCGTCAAAGCCTAATAAAGTGGCGGCAGGAATGGTTGGTCAGGGCGATCTATTTGCAGCGGCTGCGGTAACTGAAAAGGTGGAGCAAAAGATAGCAACAGAGAGTAATCTGTTTACAGCATTGGAGGAGTTTGCAACGGCTGCTACAACTCCACACAACTACATATTGATCGAGAGCAGCGAGATGCTTCGAGGGGTGGTCAAAGAGATCTCAAAATACAGAGAGTTCTGTTTCGATACAGAGACCACTGGGTTTGATCCGTTTTTAGATCATATCGTTGGAATATCCTTTGCTGTAGAGCCTCACAAAGCGTGGTATCTACCTATGAATAAAGATATTAACGCGGAGTATTGCTCGATTCTGCAACCTCTATTCTCCGATCCATCTATAGCGAAGATAGGTCAAAATATAAAGTTTGATTTGATTGTTTTGAAGCAGATTGGGATCGAGGTCGAGGGGCGTTTGATCGATACGATGTTGCTCCACTATCTGCTCGATGCCGAATCTCGACACAATATGACAGCTCTTTCGGAGCGATATTTGAGCTATTCACCGATCGAGATTGAGACTCTGATTGGCAAAGGTGTGCGACAGATAACCATGGATAGAGTGGCTGTAGATCGTGTCGCGGAGTACGCTGCGGAGGATGCTGATGTGACGCTCCGACTCAAAAAAGTTCTCTACGATATGGTTGAGAGAGAGAACTTGATGTCGATATATGACTCGATAGAGGAGCCAATGATCCGTGTACTTGCCGATATGGAGGTGGCAGGTGTGAAGATTGACTCCACTGCTTTGGCGAAATATGGTGCTGAGTTGAATGAAAAGCTCACGAAGTTGCAAGATGCAATTCGAGGGGAGGCTCAAGATCCGACACTTAATGTCAACTCTTCGATTCAATTGGGGGAGGTGCTATTCGGAAAGATGAAGATAGCGGATAAACCAAAACTGACAAAGACGAAGCGATATTGCACTGATGAGGAGTATTTGCAGAGCTTTGCAGGTAAGCACCCGATTGTTGATGATATCTTGGAGTATAGAGGTCTGAAGAAGCTGTTGTCGACCTATGTTGATGCTCTCCCTCAGTTGGTGAATAGTGTCACTGGGCGAGTGCATAGCACCTATAATCAAGCTGTTACAGCAACAGGTAGATTGTCGTCAACAAATCCAAATTTGCAGAATATTCCGATCCGCGAGGCTATTGGTCGTCCGATCCGTGAGGCGTTTATCCCAACGGATAGCGACCATCTGATTTTGTCGGCTGACTATTCGCAAGTAGAGCTTCGAATAATGGCTCATCTATCTCAAGATAAGCCACTTATAGATGCTTTTGAGGCGGGTGAAGATATTCATACCGCGACCGCTGCACGACTCTTTGGCAAGAGCTTGCAAGAGGTTACAAGCGATGATCGACGCAAGGCAAAGACCGCAAACTTCGGAATAATATATGGAATTTCAGCCTTTGGATTGAGCCAGCGTCTCGATATACCACGCTCAGAGGCGAAGGAGATAATCGACGGATATTTCGACTCTTATCCTGGTGTAAAGCAGTATATGGAGCGAGTGATGGCGGAGGCGCGTCAAAGCGAATATGTCGAGACAATCTTCGGAAGACGACGCTACTTAAAGGATATAAATTCGCGAAATGCAGTGGCAAGAGGTCTTGCAGAGCGAAATGCAATTAATGCTCCGATTCAAGGTTCAGCGGCAGATATAATGAAGTTGGCGATGGTTGGTATTTGGCGTGAATTTAGATCCCAAAGTATTAAGTCTCAGATGATTATTCAGGTGCATGATGAGGTTGTGATAGATATGCTACGCAGCGAAGAGCAACAGGTTCGTGCAATTGTCACGGAGCAGATGGAGCGAGCGGCGGCACTGAGTGTACGACTTCTGGCAGAGTGCGGAGTTGGCGATAATTGGTTGGAGGCACATTAAGAATAAAAATCTTATCAGCAGTCCCACTTGAGATACGTTCCGCAAGGAACGTCATCCTGAACTTGTTTCAGGATCTAGGCAAACGACAATGACAATATCTATTTATTTAATAATGCAGAGATCCTGAAACAAGTTCAGGATGACGAAATTTTCAATTTCGTATCTCAAATGGGACTGCTAACTATATTTTATCAGACAAACAACGAGATGAAAAAGATTACAAATATGTTTTTAAGGAAATTAATCGCGGTATTGATCTCAATTCTACTCCTCTCATCGGGGTGGTTGGGCTTTACGGGGCTCACTCTGTTGGTCGCATTAGTGCCACTTTTGTGGATCAGTGCCCATGCGGAGGATAGTCGACAAGGGTGGTGGGAGACATTTGGATGGGCTCTATTGACCTTTGTTGGTTGGAATCTATCGACTATTTGGTGGATCGGATATGCAACACCTATTGGACCTTTCGCTGCAACTTTAGCCTCATCTTTCTACTCGATGTTGGCGTTTATGTTGTTTCATACGGTCTCGAAGCGTGCACCTAAGGCGTTGGCTTACACTCTGTTGGTCTCGATCTGGATTGCGTTTGAGTATAACTATACAGTGAGTGATTTTTCGTGGCCTTGGCTACTTCTGGGCAATGGGTTTTCGAACCAAATCTGGAGCATCCAGTGGTATGAATATACTGGAATCTTCGGTGGTTCGCTGTGGGTTCTACTCTCGAATATATTGATTTTCGAGGCGGTGTTGGCTCGAAATATCATCTCTAAATGGGTTGCGGCAGCTATTGTTGTGGCTCTTCCGTTGGTGAGTTCAATTGTGATATACACGACCTACGAGGAGTCGGAGGGTGCTGAGCAGATGGAGATCTCGGTGATTCAACCAAACGTTGATTGTTACGACACCTCCTATAGCGATGAGCAACAAGAGAATAACCTCTTGGAGCTACTCTCTCAAGTGCCATCATCATCGCAGTTGGTTGTGATGCCCGAAGGTGCAGCACCTGAGTGCCATTGGGAGAGCCAATTAAATAGAGCACCATATTTTCATATGCTAAGAGAGACTCTTTCGCCCAATGCTACACTAATATTTGGAGCATATACGAGATTCCTATATCCAGAGGGTGAGGAGAGTGATACATCTCGCCCAATACCGAACAAATCACAGCGTTACGATCTATTTAACTCAGCGATTGCCCTCAGCCGAAAGAGCCCGATTGATCTAAGACACAAAGCACGTTTGGTGATCGGTGTGGAGAATACACCCACTTGGATCTTCGATTTATTTAAGTTTTTCGTCATCGAGATAGGTGATGATTTGGGGCAGGTTGGAAAAGGAACAGAGGGAGAGGTCTTCGATATCGACTCTCACAAAGTTGGGGCTGCGATCTGTTACGAGGGGTTGTATGGTAACTTCTTCAGTGAGTTTGCGCGTAATGGTGCTGAACTAATGACAATTATATCGAACGACTGTTGGTGGGAGGATACCCCAGGGCATAAACACCTCTACAGCTTGTCGGCAGTGCGTGCGGTTGAGACGAGACGAGCCATTGCGAGAAGTGCCAACACTGGAACTTCGGGATTTATCACATCGCGCGGAGATAGCGTTGAGTCTCTGGGATGGGAGCAGAGAGGTGTCATTACACAGAGTTTGACGCTTAATGACAAGATGACAATCTACACCTTATATGGTGACTATATCGCTCGCATTGCGTCGTTTGTAGCGGTGTTATCGCTGCTCTACTATCTGGTATATCGCTCTCGCAGACGACACCATCTGGTCTAATCTTTTTATTGTTGTCCGAGAAAATTTTTATTATTGGTGTCAGATAAAATTGTTCTAGTAGTCCCACTTGAGATACGAAATTGAAAATTTCGTCATCCTGAACTTGTTTCAGGATCTCAGCAAATAACCTGAAACTTTGACAGTTAGGGATCCTGAAACAAGTTCAGGATGACGTTCCTAAAGGAACGTATCTCAAGTGGGACTGACAGAAAGTTTTACAGGATACTAAGAATCTTTTTATTGTTATAAGATGAATTATACTCAAACAACCGAATATCTATTTTCGGCAATGCCGTCGTTTCAGAATGTTGGCGGCAGTGCCTATAAACCAGGGCTAGAGCGCATCGAGGCTTTTTGTAAGTTGTTAGGAGATCCGCACAAGTCGTACCCTGTAATTCATGTCGCAGGGACAAATGGCAAGGGGTCGACATCGCATATGTTGGCTTCGGTGCTTCAGAGTGCAGGGTATAGGGTTGGGCTTTTCACATCGCCTCATCTTCGCGATTTTCGCGAACGTATGCGAATTGGTGCTGATATGATCTCAAAAGAGGATGTTGTTGATTTTGTCGCCTCTCACAGAGATGAGATGGAGCAACTGAACCTATCGTTTTTCGAGATGACAGCAGCTATGGCGTTTGACTTCTTTGCACGCTCAAATGTCGATATTGCAGTGGTTGAGACGGGGCTTGGAGGGCGACTAGATGCTACAAATATTATCGATCCAGAGCTCTCGATCATCACAAATATTGGGATCGACCATACGCAATATCTCGGCACAACACTTCCTGAAATCGCAGCGGAGAAGGCTGGAATTATAAAGTGTGCGAGAGCTGTTGTAGTTGGTGAGAGGGTCGAAGAATATAGATCGGTGATGGAGCAAAAGGCGGCAGATATGGGCTCTGATCTGGTCTATGCAACAGATTCAAGGGCGGTGACAGGGGTTGAATATAGAGCTGATAGGCAGCTTGTTACCCTAAATTGCAGAGGCGAAGAGAGAGTATATAGCCTCGATCTTATGGGGGCGTATCAGACTCATAACCTCATGACGCTACTTTCGGCTATTGATGTGATAAACGCCAAAGAGGAGATAAAGATAGAGATCTCGCAAGAGGCAATTGATAGAGGGTTGAACTCTGTTATGGTTTCAACCTCGTTGTGTGGCAGATGGCAGACTATATCAGAGTCACCCAAAATAATCTGCGATACAGGTCACAATTCACATGGATTGAGAGAGGTGACGCGTCAACTTGCAATGCAACAATACTCAAAACTCTACTGCGTATTGGGTTTTGCGCGCGATAAGAATCTTCGGGAGATCTTGCCACTCTTTCCCAAAGATTGTCACTTTATATTTACACGAGCTAAGGTTGAGCGAGCCTTTACAACAGCCGAGATCGCGGAGGTGGCACGAGATTTGGGGCTTGAATTTAATCTGGTTGATGGGGTAGTGGAGGCTTTGGCTTTTGCAAGATCATCTGCTAAAGAGGCGACAGATCTAATATTCATTGGAGGGAGCAATTTTGTGATAGCAGAGGTGTGATCGCTACCCTCGTATTATGCTAAGTAGGGTAAAATAATTATTGGTGTGTTTTTAAGAGTACTATTGGAGATGAGATTTTTTGCTATTGAATTGAAAATATAAGTAGTGTAAAATAATTATTGGTGTGTTTTTAAGAGTGCTATTGGAGATGAGATTTTTTGCTATTGAATTGAAAATATAGTGGTTCTACATTGAGATTTAATAGTAAAAAATATCACGCCAAGAGTGCTTTTAAAAATATGGCAATAATTGTTTTTCACTACTTAGTAGTTCTATACTGAAATTTAATAGTGAAAAATATAGCTTCAAGAGTGCTTTTAAAAATATGGCAATAATTGTTTTACACTACTTGATGTTACAGTTGTGTTAAAATTATGTTAAAGCAATGGGTCGA
>JBCQUC010000116.1:0-2654 GCA_047174275.1 Rikenellaceae bacterium
CATAATTGGTTTTAATTTTAACGAACGATCTTGATCTTTTGTTTGGCACTTTTACCATTAAATGTAGCTACCACTTGATACTCTCCTGCATCTAAAGACTCAACGTTAAATGGAACATTACCCATTCCTGAGTATACCGATGATCTCTTTGTAAGGAGTGTTTTACCCGATTGATTCTCTACTCTAAGTGTAACCTTTCCATTTTTGGAAGAGCTATAACATACACTAATCGGATCTTTTACCGATACTGTAGATTGATCTGCGGCAAATGACACACTATCTTCGAAGATCGCATTATAGGCACGATCATCTTTGCTCTGCTTCTGCTCAATAGGAATAGATCTATAGCATCTCACCCACTCATACGATGTAGTTCGATCCTCGAAACTACCTGTCATTCCACCATCCTCTGGTGGCAAACTCCAGTTGTATGTCTCACACACCATCTTCACACCCATCGGAAGATCGAATGGAGCTTTAGGGGTGATTGTGTATTGGTACTCACCATCCAGATAGAACAATAACTCCTCGGGGCTCTTCCACCATACGGCATATGTATGAAAATCCTCATAGACTTTACCGCTCACAACAGCATTGTTTCCAACACTACCAGACTCATACGAACACCCCTCTGGAATAGCTCGGCTATGGGTATTAGATCCCATTCTACGTATTGTATGGTTGTCATCTGGGAATCCGATACACTCCTGAATATCGAGCTCCGTCGTTCTTCTGTCGCAATCCTTTCGATCTTTTGTTGTTGTAATTAACCAAAAAGTTGATGACATAAATGTCTTATTCGCCTTCATGCTACACTCCGCATAGCTCCCTGGCATAAGTGTCGCCTTTGAGTAGACATGTGCTCCGCGATGTGTGAACTCTTGATCGTGATAGATGATAGGTTTGTCGAGTATATCCACCGTAAGTTTTAGTTTGCCATCTGCGATCGACATCGCCTCCGCCTCGAAGAATCCTGGAACTCGACCTCTCCACGATTTAGGGTCGGCATTGTACCATTTATCAGAGTCAAAGGCAGGTGATTCAAACTCATCGGATGTTGCTGGATCAATCACCCATCTCATACCAGCTTCGGGCTGTGATGGCTGTGCGAATCCAACCATAGCGCATGCCGAAAATAGCACTGCGCACAAGGTTTTTCTCTTTGTCATGGACTTTATTTATTAGGTTAGGTAATTATTATGGTATAAAGGTAGCAAATTTCTTATACTAAATCAAAAATGCACAAAAAAACATATCCTAAATTTACTCTTTCGTATCATACTGAATATTTTTTTTATAACTTTGCTTTATAGAATACAATCAAACAAAACTAATATGAATACCAACCTATTAAAACTATCGATAATCTCGATTGCTCTGCCATCGATAGTCTTTGCAAAGGGCGAAAAACCCAACATCATCTTCCTGCTATCGGATGATATCGGAGTAAAGGAGATCCCAATCTACGGCTCAAACGAGTGGTATGATTATCAAACTAACAGAATGGTCACTGACCCTAATGAGCGTTCTCAGACTCCAGTTTTAGATGATATGGCTCGCAAAGGCTGTTGGATATCAACCTGTTGGGCTTGTCCAGTCTCTATGCCAAGTCGTGCAATGTTGCTCAGTGGTCGCTATGCCGCCGACCAAAAATGGTGGTACAATCGCGATATCGGAGATTATCAAGCCGAAAATGGCAAACAGACAGATTGGCCAATATATGAGAGTTCCCCACACACATTAGCATCGGTGGCACATGATGCAGGCTACGCGACATATTGGGCTGGAAAGACTCAGATGCCTAATGTAGAGGAGTCGCTACTATATGGATTTGACGAGGGTTGTTATGTTGGAGGCAGATCCAAATTCTCGAACTTCTACCTCGAAAAGGATGACTCTGTACCATCCAAAGGGATAATGGGTAGCTTCAGAAATGCCGATGCAGGAAACATCGTTCACTCTTATGCTCAAACTAGCACACTCTGGAAACCAGGAGTACAATTGATAAATTACCCTGGAGCAGACAAAGCTGTTATTGACTATCCTCACACCGAGGAGCAGATAGCAAATTATGGAGTGAATACCTATGGCCCAGATATCGAGATGGAGTTTATCCTAGACTTTATCGAGAGAAAAAAAGAGGAGAAGAAGCCATTCTTTATCTACCACGCCTCTCACCTTGGACACGGAGCATTTAACTACCTCGATCCAACAAAGGGTGACAAACTACCTCCAACTCCAAAGTTGACATGGGATGGCAAAAAATATATCCGCACAGAGCCTAACATCACAGGCGAGAAGGGTGTATACGATGCACACGGCACTATCTCAGAGCCAGGTCTTGGAGCGCACCTAGCCTATCTGGATTACCACCTATGGGTATATACCCAGAAACTCAAAGAGATAGGAGAGTACGAAAATACAATCTTTATCTTCAGTGGCGACAATGGAACTGGCGGCTATGGGAAGGGAAGTGCAGAGTGTCAGAAAGGTGTTAATGTGCCATTGGTATTCTATGCACCAGGCATGAAGCTAACAAAGAAAGGTGTACAAGATATAATTATGGATTACACCGATTTGCTCCCTACAATTGCAGATATAGCGGGTACGGAGCTACCAGAGGATGCACAGCTAGAGGGCAAATCACTTATGCC
>JBCQUC010000052.1:0-14768 GCA_047174275.1 Rikenellaceae bacterium
CAGTCAAACTTTTCTTCTAAGATACTGAAAATTAGGGACTTTTGCAAATATTCACAGGCGTTTATTTGTTGATTATCAACCTGTTATGCTGCATTCATCTTTTTTGTCGGGTAGTTAGGTGTGTCATAATAAGATTTGGTTAGTAGTTTACCTAACAAAAGTAGAGTGTTTTTGCCCCTATGCTTTTACTATTCTGTTGCTCTTCTTTGCAAAAAACGACATTTTTTTCTATTTTTGTAGAAACCGCTACCAATTATGAATGCAATCCATAACTTTTCGACTCAACTTCTATATACTGATTTCTGTAGAGCAGGCGTTGAGTGGCAATATAGCAACATCATTAGTCCATTCACTCGCATCTATCTTGTGACCAATGGCGGTGGTGCTATATACCTCAATCAGGTTAAATATACCCTCTCAGCTGGAGATCTATTTATCATTCCGAAATTTACAAATCACTCCTATGAGTGTAATGATTTTATAGAGCACTACTATTTGTGTTTTTTCGATGAGATGATTGGACAACGTAGTATCTTTGATATTATCGAGCTAAAATACAAGATAAAAGCTACGGAGATGGACTACCACCTCTTTGAGCGTATTGTGAATATCAACAAGTCGATGGGAGTGCCACATCCCGATCCAAAGATGTATAACAACCTCAATGATAGCCCTCAATTCCACACTTTCCAATCTATTATGGATATACTCAACAATACGGAGAGTAGCGGAATTATAATGCAGATACTTTCTCGATTCTTCGATGGTTGCAAATCAAGGAGCTCCAGCGAGATGGAGGGTGGATACTACAAATTAACAGCGTTGATAAATCATGTAAATAACAATCTATCAACGCCGCTCAAAACAAGAGATCTGGCGAAATTCATGTGCCTTTCGCCAGATCACTTCACACGTGTATTTAAAAGAATAATGGGGATCTCTGCCAAAGAGTATGTTCAACAAAAGAGGGTCGAGAGAGCACAAGCTCTACTTATCACCTCGCGCTTCACAATCCAAGAGGTTGCCACAATTGTGGGTATTCCCAATATCTCGCAATTCTCCTCACTATTCAAAAAGATCACCCACAGTTCACCTCGACAATATATCCACAAACAGATCGACATATTGCATCAACATCATACAAAGGAGTTATAAACAATCCAAATTAAAGAAAACAAAGACTTTTTAATTTGGATTGTTTAGTATCTGACAATGTTTTCTAGCAGTCCCACTTGAGATACGTTCCGCAAGGAACGTCATCCTGAACTTGTTTCAGGATCTCTGCATCATTGATAAAACTATCATTTGTTGAGATCCTGAAACAAGTTCAGGATGACGAAATTTTCAATTTCGTATCTCAAGTGGGGCTGCTAGGTTTATTTGCAGAATACCAATAATCGACAATCTAGACATACTATCTATTTCACACTTATGCTCTCAATTAGAGCACCATCATTGTCGTAGAACTCAACAACGCCTCGCTCCATAAACTCCTTGCCACCATCCATCGCTGAGAAGATCGTGATATATTTAAGGTCATGACTCTTTTTGAATGTATATGTAACATGTGGATTTTTACTTCTCTCTGTCACTATGTAGCTATTCATCAGAGGATGTCCGTTAAAGTTCATATCGAAGATAAGATCTATAGAGCCCTTTTTCAACTTTGTAAAGTCGCTAAACTCACCATTGCGAAGTGCTCTTCGTGAGGCTGTGCCATCGAATATCGTAACCTCTGCAAGAGCTATGCTACCCTCGCCTGGAATTGTGAATTTCACGCTCTTAACACCTTCGACAGGTGTTATTAGGTATACATTCTCATACTCATTAGCTCGCTCTGGGAATAGTCCATCACCCTCGATCTTAAATGTATATGCTAACTCATCGGTCGAAACACCCTTTGGAGCTTTGATCTTAAGGGCATTAGACATCTGCGTCCACTCGATCTTAGCATCGCTTCCAACTAGCTCGATACTCTTAATATTAAGACCCTTGCCAATATCATCTGTACCAAGAGACTTGATTAGAATATCATCATCACTCCATCCACAAACGATTGCGTATAGAGCACCATCCTTTGTTGTAAAACGAATATCCTTAGCGGTAAGTGTTGGGTTTAGTCGATAGTGCGAACCATCCACCTCGTTAGTTACACCCTCACCAAAGCGGTGCCAAGGTTTAGTGAAGTAGATCGCCTCTTCGTTTTTATGCAACCAATCTCCCATCTTGAATAGCTCTGCTGTATAATCCTCAGGCCAAGATCCATCTGGCTTTGGGCCAAGATTCAAAAGAAGTGTTCCATTCTTTGATACGATGTCGACGAGTTGATGCAACCAATACTTGCCCGTTGCATTTGTATCATCGACAGCCTTCATTCCATTATAGAACCACCCTTTGTTCATTGTACAATCCGACATCCATAGAGGATAGTGGATATATCCAAATGCACTCTGCTCCAAATCATGAACCTTGCTCTTATCGTTTCCAAAACCGAACTTAGATGCCATAGAGACTGTTGTACCCCACTCCTCGGCGCGATTATAGTAGTGAGCCGTAAGTTTGCGCGTATGGTTATTTGCAAACTCATCATACTTTGTTCCAAAGTCGAACCACAAGAAGTCTGGTTTGTAGTTGTCGATCAACTCCACAGTACGATTATACCACTCCTCGACAAACTCTGGAGATGCACCCTCCTCTGGATTGTGGATGTTGTATAGCTCTGGAGCATCTTTAGCATCGTATTTGTCGGGGTACATAAACTCACTAAAGAACAACCAGTTCCATGCGAGGTGTGATGTTAGACCGAACTTCATTCCACGCTTACGAGCCTCCTTTTCGAGCTCTCCCATGATATCTATATGAGGCTCTTTATCCACAGAGTTCCACTCCGTATAGCTTGAATCATAGAGATCAAATCCATCGTGGTGTACCGCCATACCCACCATGAATTTACCTCCAGCACGCTCCAAGTTATCGACCCACTCCTTAGCAGAGAACCCCTCGGCCGTGAAGAGTGGTTCGAAATCTTTGTAGCCAAATTTATCTGGGCCTCCAAAGTTTTTTGTGTGTTGAGCAAATGTACTCTTATGGTTTGGGTTGTACATATTACGACCATACCATCCATCTGGAGAGAGGGCAAGAGTGCTATAGTTCCAGTGGTAATACATACCAAACTTCAACTCATTGAGCCACTCTGCCTGAGGGTAACGATTTAGATCCTCCCAATCCTCTGCATAGACCTGCTTTGGTGGAGTTTGAGGTTGATGACCCTGCGAGCACGAGACCGCAGTGAGTGTACATGTAGCTACAGCGACAGCTGATATTAAATTGATTATCTTCATATTTTTTTGTGTTTTTAATTATAAATAACGTACTAACTCCAATCCATTAAGCCATATTCCAGATCTCTGATCTTCGCTCTTGTAGTTGATCTCGACAATTTGACCATCCTCCTCGACGCTAAACGAGATATTTGAGGTTGCGGTTGGGCTATAACGCTGGTCATTACCTGCACTAACCGCAACACCCTCTTGCTCTTTTTCGCCATCAACGCTTACCGATATAACCTTGGCATAAGGCAATTTATTTATAGATAGGGTCTTAAGATTCTCCAAGTTTGGATCCATATGGTCTGTATTCGAACTAGGTGCATGGTGGTAACTCTTTAGCTTATAATTACCCACTGGAAGCCCCTCAATAGAGAGTATCGCTCCACCCTTGTCTGTTATAAGAACTCCATCACCATAGACATAACCATTATGCCCTTTGGTGTTCATCTCACCTAACCAGCGAAGGATACCATCCGATGTCGCACCCTTGATTGTGAATGTATAAGCACCCTCTGTACCTGACTCCACAACGCCACTTGGAGATGTCGCTGGTGGTGTTGATCCACCTACAAAATCACCCAACACCACAGGTTGAATAGTTACCGATGCACTCTCTTGCTCAGAAGAGTCCCACGATGTCCAGCCAAATTGACATAGCTGAGTCTCACCTCCTAGATCAATCTTCACTGTCTCACAATCCTTTATTAGGTATGAGTTTGCCACCATCATATCCCTCTCGTAAGGGGTTGTTTTAGCCTCAATCGAAGCATCTTTAAGAGCATTGCAATTTGCTGTTACAGTGATATCACCTGCGTTGCTACCTGCACGTACAAGAACTCTTGCAACACCTCGGTGGATCGTAGCAGGGTTAAAGCCACTACCTAACTCATCGCCAACAATCGTAGCATCGCCTTTGACGCTAAATGTCACCTCACCATCATAATCCTCTATCTTTGTGCCATTTGAATCTACAACCTCAGCATAGACAACCAAGATATCGTTTCCGTCGGCTCTCCAGTCAATTTGTGGATAGGCGTTGGTCGATAGCCTCAAATTAGTTGCTGATTGAGGAGTATAGATGCTCTCTCGAATAATCTCCGCACCCTCTCTATAACCAACAACGGTCAACTCACCATCCTCATATTTAAAGTCCGAAATCTCATATGGTGCATGGTTCAAACCATAATATATCTTGGCTGTCGATGGGTAGTAGATACCGCGACTCTTACCATTAACAAATAGCTCGATATATGTAGCGTTGCTATATATCGTTAACGTCTTAAGATCTGGAGTCCAACTATCTCTAAAACAGAGGTAAGGTTTTACCATAAATTCAGATGGATACCAAAACAGCTCCTTATCTTTTGGATAACGGAAGGCATCAAGAACTCCCCAGAATGTACGTCCCTCAGGATCACCGGCACCATTGAAGTCATGGAATGTGTAATAGGCGTGAGCCGTCCACGAGATCATACCTGGTAGTCGATTTTCGCGCATATATGGAGCTATCGCCGCAGCTCCCCAATAACCCTCCATTGCAAGAAGTGGCTCTTCACCCTCCCACATATGACTGCTATAGTTCATATTTGCATAGATATCGCTCCATGAACTACTCTGTGTACCAGTCCAATGGCTACTCTGTGAAGCTGTTAGGCGTGTAGGATCTTCCTGTTTAGCAACAAATTGAGACTCACCAACAGCCCCTCGATGGTTAATACCTGCACCCCAGATTATTATCGATGGTGAATTTTTGTGGTTACGGATCATCGCCTGTGCAGCGCGCTTCTCATTCTCGTACCACTCTGTCTCTTTAGACATCGAGATCCATGTTGGAGCCTCTTCGTAGAGTAGTATTCCTAACTCGTCACACGCCTTTACGAGCTCATCATCGTGTGGATAGTGCGCACATCGAATAGTGTTGAATCCCCATCCCTTGATCTGAAGTACATCTTTATAGTGTAGAGAGTTTGGCAACGCATCGCCGATTTGAGCAAAGTGTTGATGGCGATTTAGACCTATTAGCTTGATATTTTTGCCATTGAGGCGGAATCCTGTCTCTGGATCATACTCAACTTTACGAATACCTAGGCGATTATCCACAACATCAAGGGCGTTACCCTCGCTATCGTAGATCGTAGTGTTGACATTGTAGAGATATGGGCGATCAATACCCCATAACTTCAACTCCTCGTCGATACCTCCCGTTTGAATAAAGCGATATCTATCACCAGCTGCAACCACAGCACTCTTGCTCAACTTAAGGACAACCTCTCCATCGGCATCTACAACACGCTGAACAACAGTTATCGAGGTCGGTTTTTTACTGCCATTACACACCTCTGTGCGAATGTCGATCGTAGCATTGCCATTGACATAATCCACCGCAGGGGTTGTGATTGTCACACCGCTCTGCGAAGAGTCAAGATTTGAGGTAACATGAATGTCACCCCTCTCAACGAGATACACATCGCGATAGAGACCGCTAAATAGAATATAGTCAAAACCACCTGGATCGGGAGGCGAAATTTTGCTAATACGATTATCTGCAAGGATAGTTATCTGATTTCGAGCCCCTCGCTTTACGTAGTTCGAAATATCGAAATAGAACGGAGTGTAACCTCCAACGCTATGAGTTCCAACCTTGCGACCATTAACCCAAAGTGTAGTGATTTGATGAACACCCTCAAACTCCAAAATCACACTCTTTTTTGACTTTGAAACCTCAATATCGCGTCGATACCAACCAACATTGCGTTGGAATGTCTCCTGCTCTTTTGTATCTTGATGTCCATTTAGATTGATATCTGTAAGCTCCAAAGTGTGAGGTACAGTAACCTGCTCCCAATCAGAGTCGGAGAGGTTTACATCATAGAATTTTGCGTCAGCATCACCAAGATGGAATCGCCAGCCATCGTTAATCAATAACTTTGTACGCTCGCTCTGAGGGTATCCATCGGCTAAAGTACCAGCGAAAACTCCACTGACACTCAACACCATAGAACAGATCAGAGTCAAAGCCAACACCCTTAATCTTATTTTATTCATATTAAAATCTATTTTTAATTCTTACCTATTTAAGTTTTTTCCAACAGTCCCACTTGAGATACGAAATTGAAAATTTCGTCATCCTGAACTTGATTCAGGATCTCCCGATTTTCGGAACGAAAACTCGGGCACAACGATTTTACCCTTCTCAATTTCTAATTCTCAACGTATTTTCTTCGCCCCGAGTTTTTTCTGACGAAAAAATCGGGAGATCCTGAATCAAGTTCAGGATGACGAATCCGTTGGATTCGATAACATGGTACCAACAAAAAGCCCACTATCCTATTATTTTCATCGAATACAAATAAACTTGATTCGGGATGACGAAAAAATTAACGTGTCAACAATTAAGTAGTGGAAAATAATTATTGGTGTGTTTTTAAGAGTGCTATTGGAGATGAGATTTTTTGCTATTGAATTGAAAATATAGTGGTTCTACATTGAGATTTAATAGTGAAAAATATCACTCCAAGAGTGCTTTTAAAAATATGGCAATAATTGTTTTTCACTACTTAATGTTTGTCATTCCACTCCTTAACAGCCTCATACATCGTAAGGATGTTCTCTGGTGGCACATCAGGCATAATATTGTGAACCGTGTTAAAGACAAATCCGCCATCCTTCGACATTATCTCCATACGCTCGAATATCTGCTCACGGATCTGTTCGCGAGAACCGTTGTTGAGTGTTCCGACAGTCTCGATTCCACCACCCCAGAGTGTGCAATCCTGACCAAACTCCTTTTTGATAAACTCTGGAGACATATCTTTGGCATTGGTCTGAACTGGATTGAAGATCTCGATTCCAGCATCAATCAAATCGGGCATCAATAGCGAAATCGAGCCACAAGAGTGGATAAATGTTCGCATTGAGCTATTCTTCTTGACATAGTCGCAAAGCTGTTTGTGGCGTGGTTTGAAGAGCGTTTGGTAGCTCTCAACATCCATAAATGGACCTGTTGTCATTCCAAGGTCATCGCCAAAACGGATTATATCAACGACATCACCCACAGCTGCACACACCTTTTCGAGCGTTGCCAAGTGTCGCTCCAAAAGCTGATCCAACATTCGCTCTACATTATCTCTCTCGCAGAGTGTATCCATCAAGAAGTTATCCATTCTACGCAAGAATGTACCCCACTCAAATAGATTACAACCACAAACAATCATCAACGCCTTATCTGTCGTTTGACGTAGATGGAGTGCCCCAGCTCGAAGCTGCTCCCAGAAATCGGGCTCATTGCAGTGATCCCAAGGTGAGTGAGCATAACGCGCCCACAATATACGCCCCATCTCCGAGTCAAGACCACTATAATCTGCTGGATAGTTATCTACATATGGGAAATATGTTTGATCGAAGAATGTCGCTCCACTTGGCATCTTTGCAAGTATACGTTTGCCATCATCGTCGTAACAATTATATGAACCATCGGCTTGTAATTCGGGTTTGAACCATGCAGGATAGAGTGCAGAGTCTCCATTCGCCAAAGTTGTTGGATGCCAATCGGTTGGTTTAGGGTTGAACATTCGTCCAATATCCAAAACATCTATACCAAATTGATCGATCAACGACATATCTGGTTGAGCCAATTGCTGTACAACATCGTAGATCTGAACAGGCAACTCTGGTCGCCCGATATGTTTAACAAGATTTGAATATGCGATAGCTGAGATTCCAGAGCTTGGTGTAGCCCCCAAATCCAACGGTACTCGATCTGGTTGTTGATGGTTTATTGCCGCGATAACTCTCTCGCGTGAAGTCATTTTCATAGTCGTTTCATTTTTAGTTTGAGCTCATTCCAATAATGAATGATGCTGAAGCAAGGATCACCAATCCTATATACATAATTGTTTTAGCCTGTCGCGGTGCCTCTCGCCACTCGCCTCGATAGATTCCCCAGAGAGTACCACAGATGATCGTGAGCGACATTAAGATACCCCAAGCGATAAATGAGAACTCGCCCATTCGGCTGCGTCCCATTGTGTAGAATATGAAGTTGATGAACCACAAAAAACCTGATGCAGAGCAGAGTAGATAGTTCTTCGAAATAGGTCGGCTCTCGCCTTTACCACAGAAAAAGTCTTTTAAACTCTTATTTTTGAATGCTAAGTATAGACAACATACCGATGTCGAGAGGAATGACCCTCCGAATATAATAATCAAGATTGGAACACTCTGAAACAGAGGATTTACACCGCTCTCAACAAGGCTATGAGAGATAGCATTTCCTTGCTCAATACCAAGTGCATCGGCTGAGCCAATAAGACCGACAAATAGTGCTGCGGCAACTCCCTTTACAAAGTTACGCTCACTCTTATCGATTGTCTCATTTTGCTCCTTCAAATATCCAGAGTAGGCGATTACAGAGACTCCTATTACTCCGACAATCAATCCACAGATAAGATAAGTACCCCTTTCGCTCATGAACATTGTCGACAAACGACCATCGATCAGCGCAGGGATAATAGTACCTTGAACCATCATCAATCCTAACGACATAGCGTAGCCCAATGATAATCCTAGAAATTTCAACGATAGTCCAAACGAAAGGTTAGCGATGCCATAAACAGCACCCAAAGAGAGAATCCAAAGCAGTCTCGACGCTGGTTGCTCAGCCAACACTGAGACAAAGTTTGGCGCAAAGATAAAGCTCAAAACAATCGGGAAGACAACATAGGCAAAAAAACAGAATCCTAACCATGAATGCTCCCAATTCCAACCTTTGGTGTTCGACATCGGCATAGCGAAGCTACCCGACAACGACGCACCAAAGGCGATAAGTGCTATTCCAAAAAATACTTCAAACATAGCCGCTTAGTCTTGGTGAAATACCTCTTCCATTGGAGCCCACCAATCACCCTCAGCCGCAGTTTCAACTGGCTTCTGACAAAGATCTGTTAATTTCCACCAACGTTGCACCTCAGGGAAGGTCTTCATTTTAGCCATATCTGCCTCGTAATCCTCTCCAACATACTCAAAATAGCTAAATAGCAACCCATCACGTAAATATATCGAATAGTTGCGAATATTACATGCGCTATTAGCCTCCAACACTCCAGCCCAAGTGTTTGCATGAAGTTCTTTGTACTCTTGAAGTTTCTCAGGGCGCACCTGAATTACAGATCCATAACGTTTCATAATAAGATTAGGTTTGTTAAAAAAATAAGTTTTAGACTACAAAGATATATTATTTTTAACCAAATCCTAATTTTATTACGTTGTTATACTTTGCAAAATCCGACATAGTTACTCTATTTTGCCTTAAATTTAAGGCTCAGCATTATAATCTGTTTAAACAGATTCTTAGTAAAACATAACAACTTATCATAGAAAATAAAAATAAGTTTATATATTTGTAAAAGCTATTAAGTAGGGTAAAATAATTATTGGTGTGTTTTTAAGAGTGCTATTGGAGATGAGATTTTTTGCTATTGAATTGAAAATATAGTGGTTCTACATTGAGATTCAATAGTGAAAAATATCGCTCCAAGAGTACTTTTAAAAATATGGCGATAATTGCTTTACACTACTTACTTGTTGAGAGCGTAAAATTTAATAAATTGGATAATACATGAAAATAGTAGATGGATTCACACTGCGCAGCGTTGCTGGCGAGATGATTGTTAGTGGGGAGTCGATAGCACAGATCAATTTCAACAAACTAATCTCTTTGAATAATTCGGCGGCATATCTATGGAGTGAGGTTATTGGGAGCGACTTTACTGTTGAGACGCTCGCGACACTTCTGATGGAGAGGTATGAGATTGATGAGGCTACAGCTTTGGCAGATGCTGAAGTTATCGCGAAGAGTTGGATCGAAGTCGGGTTAATAGTCGAATAGTTTAGGTATGGAGAGGTCGAAAGAGCAACTCTTAGAGCTGACACGTTGCGCATTATGGGGCTCTCAACTCAATATTGAGCTCTTTGAACAGGGTGTTGAGTGGAGTAAGGTGTTGCAATTAGCAAAGGAGCAGACCATACTTGGAGTAATATCGACCTCTATCGAGAGGTTGCCATTGTCATTGCAACCTACACGAATTGAGGTGCTACGACTTCACCAGATGGTAACTCTCAATCGCGCATACCACAAACATCAGATAGAGGTGTTGGCAAAGTTGCTTGAGCTTGTTAAGCGTGCTGGTGTTGAACGCCCAGTGTTACTAAAGGGGCTTGGAGTGGGGCTAAATTATCCTGACCCTACGTTGAGACAGTGTGGTGATATTGATCTCTATGTGGGCGAAAAACACTACTTCAAAGTGTGGGATTTAGTCTGTGCCGAATTTGGATGCAAAAGAGAGGAGAGCCCTTTGGGCCATCATTTCAACTTTGAGTTTATGGAGACACATATCGAAATACACAGATATGTTAACTCTACAAAAAGTATTGCATTTCGTAATCGAGAGTTTCTCCAGTGGAGTGCATCACAACTAGAGGGTGAGGAGCTTCGAGAGGTCTCAATTGATGGTGTTTCGGTACTCTTACCTCCATATAATTTTGATCTTATATTTATCTTTTATCACACTTGGCGACACTTCTTTGTAGGGGGAGTGGGGCTTCGACAAGTTTGTGATTGGGCTTGTTATGCAGATGCATTTGCCGACAAGGCTAACATCGAGGAGTTAAAGAGAGTTATAAACTACTTTAAGTTATACCCTATAATTTCACTATTTGCAACAATTGCAGTTAAAGAGTTGGGGGTTGCTCCCGAAAAGTTCTCAAACTATGCTTCAACCACAAAAGATAACTACAAAAAAGTATTGGATAAGATTTGGAGTGGTGGTAATTTTGGAGTCTATAACAAGAGGCAAAAACCCCATAGCAAAACAATTTTTGAGAGAAAATGTCGTACTCTATGGTGGCATATCCAGAATATGGCATTTTTATTTGATATCGACAAGGTGTACATTATCAAATCTTACACCTCTTTGTTTTCTATGCTTATTGTCGACGCAATAAAACAACACAAAACATTTGGTAATAAATTATGACATTGAGAGATAACATAATATGGGCGAAGAGCCTCTCGAAAGGTTATCGCCGATACATCGCTCTAAATATTATACTTGGAGGTGTCTCGGTTGGACTATCTCTACTATTTATATTTCTATGTAAATCACTTGTTGATAGTGCTGTCAATGGATTGGATAAAAGTATTTTTATCCCATCTATACAGATTGCTGGAGTCCTTATAATCCAAATAATTTGCAACTTCTTTAGAGGTCGAATTGAGAGCTACTCCTCTGCCGCCATGATGAATAAGCTGCGCGAAAGACTCTTTTATAGAGTTATATTGAGCCGTTGGAACGGACGCGAGAAGTTCCATACTGGAGATATAACAACTAGACTGGAGGGCGATGCACGCAAGGTGAGTGAAACTCTTTGCAGATTTATTCCGATAATGGCTGTTGCAGCGTTGGAATTTCTATTTT
This sequence comes from Rikenellaceae bacterium, assembly GCA_047174275.1. Lineage (GTDB taxonomy): Bacteria > Bacteroidota > Bacteroidia > Bacteroidales > Rikenellaceae > Alistipes. The sequence goes on from JBCQUC010000052.1 coordinate 11,804, forward strand.
CGTTTATATTTATGTTCTCGATGAATAGTCGCCTTGCTTGGCTACTATTTGCGATTATGCCTGTTGCTCTATTGCTTAGCAAGCGATATATGGTTCGCATGCGCAGCCTTACGCACTCAATTCGAGAGGTTGATAGCTCTGTGCAGGCACATATCCAAGAGCAGATTCAACATCGAAGTGTCATAAACTCAATGGGAAACGCTATAGGCTCTTTCACCTCGCTTCAGAGACTATCCGCTGAACTATTCGACAAGAGTATGCAGCGTTCAGACTACATACTATACTCCAGAGCAGTGGTACGCCTTGGTTTCTCGGCTGGTTATCTCACAGCCTTTTTGTGGGGTATCAATGGGATTAGCAGCGGAGCTGTCTCATTTGGTATGATGACAGCCTTTTTGCAACTTGTCGCTAAAGTACAAGCTCCAATCGTTGAGATTAGCTCATACATATCTACCATCGCTCAGACCACAACATCGATCGATCGACTCGGAGAGTTAGATGATCTGGAGATTGAGGAGCAGGGTGAAGATCAAATATTATCGGGAGACGTTGGTGTTCGATTTAGTGGCGTTGTATTTAGCTATGGAGGACGCGACATACTCTCTGATTTCGAGTGTGATTTCAAGGCTAATGCTCTTCACGTTATAATTGGAGAGACTGGCAGTGGTAAGAGTACAATGCTTCGATTGATACTTGGATTTTTAAAGCCTTTTAATGGAGTGGTTGAGTTATACAATAACGATGAGAACATAGCCTGCTCACCACTTACAAGAGCAAACTTTGTCTATGTGCCACAAGGTAATACACTCATTAGCGGAACTATCCGCGATAATATACTACTTAGCGATCCAGAGGCAACGGACGAAGAGATAGCAGCTGTATTGCACACCGCAGTGGCAGAGTTTGTCTATCAACTTCCAGATGGTCTCGATACCATTTGTGGAGAGCGAGGGGCTGGATTGAGCGAAGGAGAGGCTCAAAGAGTAGCTATAGCCCGCGGATTACTTCGCAAAGGTGGAGTTATACTCCTCGATGAGCCAACATCGGCATTAGATAGCATAACAGAGCAGCTACTAATTGAACGATTGACGATATATGCCCAAAATAGAACAATGATAATGGTTACACACCGCGAGCATACAAGTGAAATATGCAACTCAGTGGTAAAACTTACAAGATAATAATAATGAGATTCAAAGTAGCAGAACATATATTTAGCCTCTCAATTCCTGACAGATACAGCTATATGCTCAACGCCTATCGTCCATTCGAGTACGAAAGAGAGTGTGTAGAGGAGTTATATCATATTGAGGTGGTCGACAGTCTAACATACAACATAACAAAGCCACTCCTAGAGGATGTTGAGTTGAGTGATGAGCTGATGGTGCGTGTTAATGTATACGAGACAGCAGAGGGGTTATTATACAGTATAATTATGCCTCGAAGCAGCGTGATAAATGCACAGCTGCATATTGTAGGGGCAACAGCAAGGATCACGATAAACGATGAGAGCGATAGTGATTTCAACAAAGTTTCAGCCTTTAATAATGCAATGATACTTAGCTATATAACATACACTCTTCCACACAATACACTCCTACTACACGCCTCTGCAATCCTCAAAGATAGTCGCGCACATCTATTCATTGGGAAGAGTGGCACAGGCAAGAGTACACATTCGCGGATGTGGCTAGAGTCACTCCCCGATACAGAACTACTCAATGATGACCATCCAGTGGTACGTCGACACGAGAGTGGCGAAGTTATAGCTTATGGTTCACCTTGGAGCGGAAAGACTCCATGTTATCGCAATCTCTCAGCTCCACTGAGGGCGATTGTTAGAATCAAACGAGCAGAGTATAACAAACTCAATCGTCTAACTGCCATTAGGGGCTATGCGTCTGTTATGACAAGCTGTTCTGGGGCGCAATGGAGTCGCGAACTCTCAGCGGCAAAGGTTAAGGCATTGGAGAGTATAATCACACAAGTGGGATGCTACGAGATGGAGTGTCTACCCAATAACGAGGCGGCAAGAGTCTGCTACGAGTCACTATGCGCAGAAAAGTTATAGTTCAAAACAACGAGCTACTCGATGATGTAGCTAAGATGGTAAGCTCTGGTAAGCGGGTCATACTGCTCACCAAGGGTCGAAGTATGTTGCCGTTTATAGTCGGTGGAGAGGATAGCGTAGAGCTAAGCAAAATCGACGGTGAGATTAGTATAGGTGATATCTTGTTAGCAAAACTCACCACACCAACACCTCACTATATAATCCACCGAGTAATAGAGATAGATGGTGATAGAATAACCTTGATGGGCGATGGCAACCTAATAGGGAGCGAAGAGTGCCACCGCAAAGATATCGTGGCACGTATCACATCCATCATAAAACGCAACAGACGACGCATAAACCCCAACTCAAAAAGGCAACAACGCTACGCCCAAATCTGGCAAAAGCTACAACCAATCAGACGCTATCTATTGGCTATTATGAGGCGAATAAAACTTTATTCAAAAACACTAAATTTCAGAAACTTCAATCAATTATCAAATTAGGGAAGATATCGGCAAATACCATTACTCTGCCTCATCTTCGATACAGTGCCTCTTTTGTCGGGTAGTTATGGCAGAATATCATATTTTTAACCATATCTAGTTGCAATATTGCAACTAGATAATTACCTTTGTTACATCCTATATTTAAGATGTTGATAAAGGAGTAATCTGTATACGGTTGACATCTCAACGATAAATAGAACTAAAAATTACAACTAAAATAAAGCCTAATGAATAAATTTGTGATAATTGCAGCTGTGGGGAGCACAATAGTGCCAACTACCACACACAATACTCCGTTAAACTTTCAGGAGTATCAAGCGGCTTTCGAGCCATATAGAATAAGTTCTTTGAAAACAATGTGATTTTTCTTCAAGTTAGGGTTTATGCCGAACTTGCGAAAAAATAT
>JBCQUC010000053.1:0-14702 GCA_047174275.1 Rikenellaceae bacterium
CAAAGATAGTATAAAAATGTTAAATTTAGAAATCGTCTGCCATCGGCAACAAAGTTATGAACAATTATGTTGATAAACAATATTCACCTCCGATAAAAAGCTAACAGTGGAGACTTTATTGGTATCATGTTATCGAATCCAACGGATTCGTCATCCTGAACTTGATTTATTAGTGTCCAATAAAAGTTTACAATTTGTATTGGCACCTCGTTTCGACTCTGAAAGAGTCGTCATCCTGAACTTGATTCAGGATCCCTAACTGTCAGTGTTTCAGATTCTTTGTAGAAATCCTGAAACAAGTTCAGGATGACGAAATTTTCAATTTCGTATCTCACGTGGGACTGCTAATAAAAGTAAGCCCCCATTTTACAAAACCTTTATAAGTCGCTATAATTGTGATGATTACAAAGATTAAAAAATATTTTATCGGACACTAATAAACTTAATTCAGGATGACGGGAAAAGATTAACGCATCACTAGTATGTTTAATTTTATGATGCAGAGATCCTGAAACAAGTTCAGGATGACGAAATTGAAAATTTCGTATCTCACATGGGACTGCTAGAAAAATTTTATCGGAGACTTATATATTCAAATAACACCTTTTATTGCTGATTCTCATATATTAATGCTACCTTTGCAGCCATAAAAGAGACAAATAATAAAATAATTAGGATGATATCAGTTTCAAATGTAGAGGTCAATTTTGGCAAACGCGTCTTGTTTAAAGATGTAAATTTTAACTTCACCGCAGGCAATTGTTATGGTGTGATAGGGGCGAATGGTGCAGGAAAGTCGACATTCCTTAAGGTGCTTAGTGGAGAGATCGAGTGCCAGAAGGGTAATATTTCATTCGGTGTTGGAGAGCGTATCTCGGTGCTTCGTCAGGATCACAACGCCTTTGATGAATATACGGTGCGAGATGCAGTTCTTGTGGGGCACGCTCCAATGTGGGCGATTATGAAGGAGAAGGATGCGCTCTATGCAAAGGAGGATTTCTCGGAGGAGGATGGTATACGCGCCGCAGAGCTCGAAGAGCAGTTTGCAGAGATGGATGGTTGGAATGCTGAGAGTGATGCTGAGCGATTGTTGAGCGGTCTTGGAATCAAGGAGAATCTCCACTTCGTTCCAATGTCGGAGCTTAGTGGTAAGGATAAGGTGCGTGTGTTGTTGGCTCAAGCACTATTTGGAAAGCCTGACAATTTGCTTCTCGATGAGCCTACCAATGACCTCGATGTCAACACTATTATGTGGCTGGAGAACTACCTTGCTAATTGCGAGACAACGGTTCTTGTTGTATCCCACGACCGTCACTTCTTGGATGCTGTGAGTACCCATATTCTCGACATTGACTACAACGAAATCAACTTATACTCAGGAAATTACAGCTTCTGGTATCAGGCGAGTCAATTGGCGAAGCGTCAGCAGGCACAGCAGAATAAGAAGGCGGAGGATCAGAAGAAGGAGCTTATGGAGTTCATTCAACGCTTCTCGGCAAATGTCGCAAAGTCGAAGCAGACAACATCTCGAAAGAAGATGCTAGATAAGCTCAATGTGGAGGATATCAAACCATCTATGCGTAAATATCCTGGTATTATATTCCAGATGGATCGCGAGCCAGGAACAAAGGTGTTGGCGGTTACCGATCTTAGCAAGGAGATTGGTGGAGAGGTGTTGTTCAAGGATGTTAACTTCACAATCGAGAAGGGTGATAAGGTGCAGTTCTTGTCTCGTGACCCACGTATTGTCACAGCACTTTTGGATATAATTAGTGGAACAGAGGAGGCAACAAGCGGAACTGTAGAGTGGGGTATAACGATCAAAAAAGCGTATCTGCCACTAAATAATAGTTCATATTTCACAAAGCAGATGTCGTTGTTTGATTGGGTTGCGCAGTACTCACCAGACACATCGGAGCAGTTCGTGAGGGGTTACCTTGGTAAGATGCTATTCTCAGGCGAGGAGATCGACAAGCGTGTTAATGTATTGTCTGGAGGTGAGAAGATGCGTTGTATGATTGCGAAGATGATGGTTGATAATCCAAACACCTTGATCCTTGACTCTCCAACGAACCACCTTGATCTTGAGTCGATTCAGGCGTTCAACAATGGGTTGATGAGTTATAAAGGTGTGGTGCTTATGAGTTCACATGACCATGAGTTTATCAACACTGTTGTAGATCGCATCATCGAGATTGGACCAAAGGGTATGATCGACAAACGTGAGGAGTATGATGAGTATCTAGCGAATGAGCAGATTGCTGCTGCTGTTGAAAAACTCTACTAATTGCAAAAGTTATGAACAATGTTATCAACAAAGTTATGAACAATTTTGTTGATAACATTGTTTGTTTAAGTAGGGTAAAATAATTATTGCCATATTTTTGTAATCATCACAATTATAGCGACTTATAAAGGTTTTATAAAATGGGGGCTTACTTTTATTAACAGTCCCACGTGAGATACGAAATTGAAAATTTCGTCATCCTGAACTTGTTTCAGGATCTCTACAAAGAATCTGAGACACTGATAGTTAGGGATCCTGAATCAAGTTCAGGATGACGACTCTGGCGAGTCGAAACGAGGTGCCAACATAAATCGCAAACTAATATACCCGATAAAGATTAGCTCCGCGGAGAGCACTCCGCCGCCGCCCGCGCAGGGCAGTTCCCAAAGTTACCCTCGCTCTCTCTGAAAAAAAAGGAGATTTTCGAAAGGAAGATCTCCACAGAGAGCGCAACAAAAAAACCTCGGAATCTATGCGATCCCAAGGTCTCTTATTATATATATCGAGCAACTATTTGCTCCGCTTTTGTCTGAATTACAACGCGTTTACGTGAAGCTGCATTGCGCTCTTCAAGTTTCCAGCCTTGTTCTTGTGGATGATGTTGTGCTTAGCTAGTTTGTCTAGCATAGATGCTACCTTAGGAAGTAGGATCTCAGCTGCACTCTTCTCAGATGTACTACGAAGTGCCTTTACTGCGTTACGTGTTGTCTTGTGGAATAGTCTGTTGTGTGCACGCTTAGTTGCAGTCTGACGTATTCTCTTCTTTGATGACTTATGGTTTGCCATAGTGTTTTTATACTTTTATATTTTATTATTTTGTCTTGTCTCCCAGCCGTAGCTGTTTTTGAATGGAGATAATGGCAACCTATTTGGAGTCATTATTGTAATACCTCCTCCTCTATTAAATTGCCCTCCTCTTCAGTAAGTTTGCACCCGTGTAGCCCGTAGGAGAGTCGAACTCCTCTTTCAAGAATGAAAATCTTGCGTCCTAACCGATAGACGAACGGGCCATCCACTATCGCTAGTTATAGCTTTAGCGGTGCAAAGGTAATGCAAAAATAATTCATATGCAAATTAGAACACCATAAATATTCGATTTCGCATGAAAATCGTTAAGCAACCTAGAGATTAGCACGTGATTCAACAGCTACATCAGCCGAAACCTTCTTGATAAGCCCCTGAAGTACAGCTCCTGGCCCTAGCTCCGTAAACTCCGATACAGAGTCAGCAACCATATTCTCTACGATCTGTGTCCAGCGTACTGGAGCAGTCAACTGAGCGATTAGATTCTCCTTGATAGATGCCGAGTCTGTGTATGGCTTAGCATCAACATTTTGGTAGATTGGGCACGATGGTGTAGCAAATGGAGCATCGGCAATCGCCTTAGCAAGCTCTTCGCGAGCAGGTGCCATAAGAGGTGAGTGGAATGCTCCTCCAACTGGTAGACGCAATGCACGACGAGCTCCAGCAGCCTTAGCAGCCTCGCAAGCAGCCTCAACAGCCTCGACGCTTCCTGAGATCACCAACTGTCCTGGACAGTTGTAGTTTGCAGCAACAACTACACCCTCAGTCTCTTCGCAGATCTTCTCCACTACATCGTCGCTCAATGCCAATACAGCAGCCATAGTTCCAGGAACAGCCTCGCAACAAGCCTGCATAGCCTGAGCACGCTTCGAAACCAATGTCAAACCATCCTCGAAAGAGAGTACTCCAGCAACAACCAACGCCGAGAACTCACCCAAAGAGTGACCAGCAACAGCATCTGGAGTGACATTTAGAGCCTTAGCCATGATTACAGAGTGAAGGAATACAGCAGGTTGAGTAACCTTAGTCTCTTTGAGCTGCTCTACAGTTCCCTCAAACATAATATCTGTAATGCGAAAACCCAATACCTCATTCGCCTTCTCGAACAAAGCCTTTGCCTCCGCACTATTCTCATAAAGGTCTTTACCCATTCCTACGAATTGAGCTCCCTGACCAGGGAATACATAAGCGTGTTTCATTAATTCAGTAATTATTTTATAATTTATCTCTCTCCTCTCTTACCCATTGGAATAGCCAATCCAAATGATACATTTGCCATACTCTGATTGAGTGGCACGAATAATTCGCCATCTTTCTTAGCTGTCAGTATATCGGTTGCAAGATATAGATTTACGAAATTTGTCGCAACATTAAGTGCCAGACCAAAGGCGTTTGCGCCATACGATGCTACCGTATAACTTGCAGCCAATGTGAACCAATCTGTTGGGTTAAAGCTCACAACTGGAGTGAAGTTATGAACGGTCATTGTGTGCCAAAGGTCAAGCGAATAGATCGCACCGACATTTAGCATATCCTCGACAAGGGCATACTCCGCACCTGCATTCATATTGGCTTGTAGCCACTTTGTAGAGGATTGAGAGCTCTGTTTGTCAAATAAAATATCTTCGTAGCATAGATCGGCACTCTCCGATGTGTCATAGACCACCTCGTCGCCATATACAATACTATATATAATAAAGTTATTCGAGAGCATAGCTCTTACATTACTATCTTTGTTCCATGCGATAAATCCAAGATCATTAACAGCCAAAGAGAGCTGCAATCTATCCGAATAGTTATATGTTGCTCCTAAGTCGATGCCAGCTCCATATCCTGAGAAGCCCGATATAGCACTATCATCTATCTCAATATCCTCAAATCCAAATGGCGTATTAGAGACTGTCAGACCAGGGGCATACATATCCAACCCTCCAACTACATTGCTAGATGTCCACTCTCCATCCTCGCTTGTTAGAGTCATCTCATCTATTAAGAATCTTCCATTTGCCAAACCTCCCAAGAACTTCACTCTTGCTCCTACAGTAAGTTTGTCATTTACAACCTTTGAGTATCCGAATGCAGCCTCAACATAGTTGTCTGTGTATAACTCTACATCTGAGATCTGAATCTGATCTGGTGCTAACTTCACAAACTCAAATAGTTCATATGGTGCTGAGAAGTTCACCAAACTACGAACATTAAGATCAAAACTCCAGAAAGAGCTCCTATCCTTGCAGTATTGACCAAACCCAAGGATTGTAACAGTATTGTCAGTTCCAAATGTGTTTATATCGTTTAGTGGAGACAAAGCACTATTAGCCGAGATTGATGGGTCGACAAATACAGAGTAGCCACTTCCATCGGGATAGAGTATCTGCCCCAAAGAGAGGCTTCCGCTGCTCGACACTGAAAATCCACCAACTATAGGGATGTTAAAGTAGCCTCGATCTGGCGCAAAAGCCGCGTTGTGATCTTTGCGCTCCACAGCATCATGCATAAAGTATGATGTGTAGCTCTGAGCAGATGTTTGAGCAATTATTGTAAGAGCCACCGCAACTGTTGCGATAGATTTGAGTATTCCACTTTTACCAGCCATGTCCTAAGTTAGTTTGGTTAATTTGTAATATATTATGGTGCAAAGGTAATGTTTTTTTACAGCGATAACCATATTCATCTAATTTTTTTACATTTTTTTTCGCAGCACACACCGATTTTTGCTACCTTTACATTCGATGAATGAGAGTCAAGAGAGAATAAAGGAGCAGATTGCTCAGCTTCCATTAAGCCCTGGGGTATACCAATTTCTCAATCGAGATGGGGAGGTTATATATGTCGGCAAGGCGAAGAGTCTGCGTCGACGCGTTAGCTCATATTTTGTCAGCAGCAAAGAGCATAGCGCGAAGGTAAAGGTGTTGGTAAAGCAGATCTGCAACATAAATCATATTGTTGTTGCGAGTGAAGGGGATGCACTTCTTCTGGAAAATTCACTTATAAAGCAGCTTCAACCTCGATACAATATCCTCTTAAAGGATGATAAGACATATCCGTGGATTGTGGTTCTTCGTGAGCCTTTTCCGAGGGTGCTATCTACAAGGCGACTACTAAAGGATGGCTCTCAATACTTTGGTCCATACTCCTCGATCTCGATGCAGCGTGTTATTTTGGAGTTTATTCGCGATATTATTCAGCTTCGAACCTGCAAATTAAACCTCTCGGACACAGCTATTTCTCGTGGTAAATATGGAGTCTGTCTGCAATACCATCTAGGCAATTGCGCTGCGCCATGTGTCGGAAAGCAGAGCGCGGAGGAGTATCAGAGGCAGGTCGATATGGCGATCTCTGTCCTTAAGGGCGACCTGCGCCCTGTTAAGAGTCACCTTACAGCGGAGATGATGCGCGCCGCTGAAGAGCTTAAATTTGAGGAGGCTCAACGATATAAAATGCGTCTGGCAGCACTCGAAAACTATACACATCGATCGGTGATTGTAAGTGCAAAGATCGAGAATACAGATATCTTCTCGCTTCTTGTCGATGATCTCGATATAGCCTATTGTAATTTTGTAAGGATTCGACACGGCTCTATCGTTGGAGTATATACGGTGCAGCTAACAACAGGTATCAACACCGAGACATCAACCCTACTCTCATACGCTATTCAGCAGATTCTGGAGCGAACGGAGCAGACTTTGGCGCGAGAGGTGATCGTTCCTGAGATCCCAGCCGCGGCAGAGCTATTCGATAAGACGATCTTTACAGTCCCTAAGCGAGGTGAGAAGATGGAGCTTTTGGAGTTTTCGTTGAAGAGCGCGAGGATATTTCGAGCAGAGCAGCTGAAAAATATGGAGATCCACAACCCCGAACGCCATACCGACCGATTAATGGCAGCGATGCAGCGTGAACTTCGCATGGATCGAGAACCTCGACATATTGAGTGTTTTGATAACTCTAACTTACAGGGTACAAATCCCGTAGCATCGTGCGTTGTATTCAAAAATGGTAAACCATCGCGCAAAGATTATCGACACTTCAACATCAAAACTGTCGTTGGAGCGGATGACTTTGCCTCTATGCGAGAGGTGGTCGGGAGACGATATTCGAGGTTAATCGAGGAGAGGCAACCTCTGCCCGATCTTATTATTGTTGATGGAGGAAAGGGGCAGCTATCGAGTGCCTACAGTGTATTGTGTGAATTGGGGATTGAGAATCAAGTTACGCTCGTTGGTCTAGCTAAAAGGATCGAAGAGGTCTTCTATCCAGGTGATCCTCTGCCATACTATTTGAGCCGTCAAGGAGAGCCTTTGAAGGTGATCTGCCATCTGCGTGATGAGGCGCATAGATTTGGAATTACATTCCATCGTCAAAAGCGAAGCAATAACTTTATTGTGAGTGAGTTAGACTCTATTAAAGGGCTTGGAGTGAAGAGCACAACGGCTCTATTAAAACGCTTCAAGAGTGTGAAAAATATCAAGTCTGCCACACTCGAAGAGTTATCACAAGAGATTGGTGTCTCGAAGGCTCAAAAGGTCATTGAGCACTTTAAGGCGTAATCCCATTTCTAGTAGTCCCACTTGAGATACGAAATTGAAAATTTCGTCATCCTGAACTTGTTTCAGGATCTCTGCAAATGACCTAAAACTATGATAGTTAGGGATCCTGAAACAAGTTCAGGATGACGACTCTTTCAGAGTCGAAACGAGGTGCCAATATAAATTGCAAACTTCTATCAAACACTAATAAAACGTAATATTTCGATGTAAAGCGACTTTTTAATGGCAATAATTTGCTATCCGTTTAGATTTAAGTTATATTTGCCGACTATCACTAATAGTTATTTTTATAAAGTGTATCATGGAAGAGAAAAATTTAAGATTTGAGACCCTAGGGGTTCATGCAGGACACCGCCCTGACGCTACAGGAGCTTGTGCACCAGCAATATATCAGAGTACAGCATATACATTCGAGAGTGCAGATTATGCAGCGAAACTATTCGCTCTCGAAGCACCTGGAATGATCTATACTCGCCTTAACAACCCAACAACCGATGTCTTCGAGCAGCGAATGGCTGCAATGGAGGGTGGTGTAGCGGCAGTTGCTACAGCGTCGGGTATGTCGGCTCAATTCACGGCGATCACTGCAATCTGTAGTGCTGGAGATAATGTAGTCTCGACCTCTCACCTCTATGGCGGAACATTCAATGTCTTTCGTCACCTCTTGGTGCGCTTTGGTATCGAGGTTCGTATGGCTGATGGTGACAATGTGGAGAGCATCGCAAGCCTAATTGATGAGAATACTAAGGTGATATACCTTGAGACAATCGGAAACCCAGAGTTCTCAATTCCTGATTTTGAGGCTATTGCAGCTTTGGCGAAGAGTCGCAATATAGTATCAATCTGTGATAACACATTCGGATGCGCTGGATATCTTATTCGTCCATTCGAGCATGGAATTAACATTGTTACCCACTCCGCAACAAAGTGGATTGGAGGACACTCAACATCGATGGGTGGAGTGATCGTTGATGGCGGTAACTTCGATTGGAGTTGTGGTCGTTACCCTCTTATTTCAGAGCCTGTAGAGAGCTACCATGGAGTGAATTTTTATGAGCGTTTTGGTGCTGCGGCATTCGCTGTAAAGGTTCGTTGCGAGGGGTTGCGCGATATCGGTGCTTGTATATCTCCATTCAATAGCTTTATGTTGGCTCAGGGGTTGGAGACTCTAGCTCTTCGTGTTCAACGTAGCTGCGATACAGCTTTGGAGTTGGCAAAATGGCTCAGCTCGCACCCTAAGGTGGAGAGTGTAAACTACCCAGGATTGGAGGGTAATAAGTACCATGCAATGGCAGAGAAGTACCTTAAAAATGGTTACGGTGCAGTACTCTCATTCCGCGTTAAGGGCGATCTATCAACAACTACAAAAGTTGCAGAGTCGGTGGAGATGATCTATCATGAGACAAATGTTGGAGATAACAAGACAATAATCACACACCCATCATCAACAACGCACTCGCAGTTGAGTGAGAGCGATATGGTTTTGGCGGGTGTCTATCCAAATCTTCTTCGCCTGTCGGTTGGTATCGAGCATATTGACGATATCAAGAGCGACCTAGATCAAGCACTTAATAGATTGTAATAATGGACAGCGAGACAATAAAGATCTACAAACATAACGCCCCCTTTGTGTTGGAGAGTGGCGAGAGGCTCGAAGAGCTTCAAATTGCATACTCAATATATGGCGAACCAAATGAGGCAATGGATAATGTTGTGTGGGTCTGTCATGCACTAACTGCCAATTCGGATGTTCAGGATTGGTGGCCACACACGGTGGAGACGGGGGCTATCCTAGACCCTGCAAACCACTATGTGATATGTGCAAATATTTTAGGTTCTCCATATGGAACTACCGCTCCACTGCACACTAACCCTGCAACGGGTGAACCATACTATGGAGACTTCCCAAGATATACGATACGAGATGTTGTCTCGGCTCATAAGATCTTGGCGGAGTATCTTGGTGTTGGGCATATTGACACTATCTTGGGCTGCTCTGTGGGTGGCTTTCAGGCTCTGGAGTGGGCTGTGAGCGAGGTTGATCGCTTCTCGAAGTTGATCTTGGTCGCTACAGATGCAAAGGCTACACCATGGTCTGTTGCAATCAACGAGACTATGCGTATGGCACTAGAGGGTGATCCAACATTTGGAGATCGCAGTGCCGAGGCTGGCATGGAGGGGCTTGCAATCGCTAGAGCGTTGGCTCTATTGACATACCGCGGGCCTCATGGATATAACCTAACGCAGCAGAATCCAGATATAAGGATCGAGAACCATAGAGCACAGAGTTACCAAAGATATCAGGGCGAGAAGCTATGTAGGCGATTTGATGCCTACTCATACTACTCGATTCTAAACTCATTTGACACTCATGATGTTGGACGTGGGAGAGGTGGTACAGATGCCGCTCTGCGATCGATCAAGGCAAAGACGTTTGTGGTTGGAATCACTACAGATATATTGTTCCCACCATGTGAGATGCGAGATTTAACGGCTAAGATCCCAGGTGCGGAGTATTCAGAGATTGAATCTCTGTTTGGCCACGATGGTTTTTTGGTGGAGCACGAACAGTTTAACGCTCTGCTCCACCCTATAATGGATAGGTAATGACAAAATCAGACAAACCTTTGTAATGCGCTGTAACACAACAGGTTATACATGCTTGTTAAATCAGGGACTTACTTTTACTAATAGTCCCTCTTGAGATACGAAATTGAAAATTTCGTCATCCTGAACTTGTTTCAGGATCTCAGCAAACGACGATACAACATACTAAAACATTAATCAATTATGCAGAGATCCTGAAACAAGTTCAGGATGACGTTCCTAAAGGAACGTATCTCAAGTGGGACTACTAGGAACGTTTTATCGAATACTAATAAACTGCTAAAATTCCACAAGAGACTAACCTCTATAATGATAGGTAATTTGACAGGTTACTCTAAAGAGAATCGATAGAGGCTCTTTTGAATAAATCGCACCTCGGCTGCAAGGATCTTTGATTCGGCAGTTAGGGGTGCGATTTCGCACTTCTCAGCATTATAATAGATATCTGGCTGCGACGAAAATAGTGTTATTTTACGCTTCGAGATAGGTGAGTGAAGAGTCGCCACCTCTGCTAAAATTCCATGCTTGGCATCGGTGATCGGGAAAATTGATGAGTCAGACCCGTTACTGTTTATATTGACACTGCACTCTTCACCAAGGTTGAATGATAGACTCTGAGTCAAATCAAAGATAGAGTCGCTATCGACACACGCCACATAGGTGATCTCTAGAGTGTCATCATCATCAAAGTCAAATATCGCCTCATTGACAATCCCCACGCCATCTCGCTCGTAAGAGAGCATCATCACTACACGATTGGTCTCAACTCGACTCTCCCAAAGTCGGTCGGCAAAGTTGATACCACTATCATAATCGCCATCCAAAGCACGTAGACCGCGTATAGAGACCCCCGAAGCGACATCCTCAAATTTGCCCTCTGCATCGGGAAGCGACAACGCTAAAACAGAGGCTCCAAGGTTGCAAAGCTGCACCGAAGCCCCCGATTTAGATCGCATTGTGTAGGCTACAATCGCCTCCCCTTTGGCATTCAGATCGTATAGATACTGTTCGATCTCCATATCAATTAAGCCTCTGGGATTGGTAAAACAGATAATACTCTATCAATTCGAGATAGACACTCTTCGCGACCGATAAACGCCGTAACATCATACATTCCTGGACCTTTACCAGCTCCAACTAGAGCCAAACGAAGTGTATTCATCACCTGTCCCATTCCATATCCCTTCTCTGTGATCCACGCATGGACAATCGCCTCGGTGTTCTCCAATGAGAAGTCGTCGATTGCTGCCAATATCTCACGTAGCTCGCTCAAGATACGAGGGTTGTCGTTCTTCCAATACTTTTTGGTCTGCTTAGCATCATACTCCGTAGGTGCAACAAAGAAGAAGTTTATCAGCTCCCAGAAATCTGGTAGAAGTGTTGCGCGCTCCTTCATTATCTCGGCTGCTCTGCCTGCCAACTCATCGCTCGTCTCAACGCCATTAGCCTTCAAGATTGGTTGAACCATTGGCGTAAGCTCCGCAGCACTCATCTTGCTTAGCCACTGAGCATTAAACCAACGAGCCTTATCTGGTTGGAATCTCGCTCCAGCCTTCGATACACGCTCCAAAGAGAATGACTCAACGAGCTGATCCATTGTAAATATCTCCTGCTCAGTACCTGGATTCCACCCTAAAAGTGCCAACATATTAATAAACGCCTCGCTCAAATACCCATCTTCGCGATAACCTCTGCTTGGCTCACCCTCCGCAGGTTGCCATTTGAGTGGGAATACTGGGAATCCTAACTTATCACCATCTCTCTTCGATAGCTTTCCGCCACCCGTAGGCTTCAACAATAGTGGAAGATGCGCAAACTCTGGCTGGAGATCTGTCCACCCAAATGCACGATACAGCAAGAAGTGAAGAGGCAACGATGGCAACCACTCCTCACCACGAATTACATGCGATATCTCCATCAACTTGTCATCCACAACATTTGCAAGGTGGTAGGTTGGTAGCTTATCTGCCGATTTGTAAAGCACCTTATCATCCAAAGTTGATGTGTTAACACTCACCTCACCGCGGATCAGATCCGTCATCTCAACCACCTCGTTCTCTGGCATTTTAAAGCGGATAACCCACTGGTCGCCACGTGCTATACGCTCCTCAACCTCCTCTTTTGATAGCGTCAAAGATGTTGCTAGCTGCGTGCGAACACTATAATTATATGCAAACACCTGCCCCGAAGCCTCTGCCTCCGAACGCTTTGCCTCGAGCTCTGCCGCTGTGTCAAATGCGTAGTATGCCCAACCTGCCTCAATAAGCTGCATAGCGTAGTCGAAGTAGATCTCACGACGCTCACTCTGACGGTATGGCGCATGAGGACCTCCCACACCGACACCCTCGTCGATTGTGATTCCCGACCACTTCAATGACTCCAAAATATACTCCTCTGCACCAGGCACAAAGCGTTGTGAGTCGGTATCCTCAATTCGCAGAATCATCTTTCCACCCAATTTGCGAGTGAAGAGATAGTTGTATAGAGCGGTACGAACGCCACCGATATGTAGTGCCCCCGTCGGGCTAGGCGCAAAGCGCACTCTTGTCTCTCTCATTGTTCTTAGAAATCCCCTTAAATTATACATTAAATAGGAAGTGAGTAATATCTCCATCTTGGAATACATACTCTTTACCCTCTACGCCAATCTTTCCAGCATCGCGGCACGCCTTTTCGCTACCTAGCTCCACATAGTCGCTATACTTGATAACCTCGGCACGGATAAATCCTCGCTCAAAATCGGTGTGTATAACTCCTGCACATTGTGGTGCCTTCATTCCGCGTGTGAATGTCCATGCGTGAGTCTCCTGAACACCTGTTGTAAAGTATGTCTGAAGATCCAGCAACTTATATGCCGCTTTGATAAGACGAGCAACTCCCGACTCCTTAAGCCCCAAATCTTCCAAAAACATCTGACGCTCCTCCTCTGACTCCAACTCTGCAATATCAGCCTCAGCCGCTGTGGCAACGATCAACATCTCAGCACCCTCCTCTGCAATTGCAGCCTTTACAGCATCTGAGTGTGCGTTTCCTGTAGATGCCGAAGCCTCCTCTACATTACAAAGGTATAGAACTGGCTTGTCGGTAAGGAGGTTTAGATCCGACATAAGTTTCACATCCTCCTTCTCAAGGATCACTGTTCGTGCACTCTTGCCCTGCTCCAACACACCTTTATACTGCATTAGTATCTCATGTTGACGCTTCGCTATCTTATCTCCCGCAGCAGCCTGCTTTTGACACTTCGAGATTCTCGACTCCACAGTCTCAAGATCCTTCAACTGAAGCTCGGTGTCGATAACCCCCTTATCGCGTACAGGGTCGACCGAACCATCGACATGTGTGATATTGCCATCCTCGAAGCAGCGCAACACATGTATGATTGCATTTGTATTGCGGATGTTGGCTAGGAACTTATTGCCAAGTCCCTCACCCTTCGAAGCTCCCTTAACAAGACCTGCGATATCGACAATTTCGATTGTTGTAGGGATTATTTTCTTAGGTTTATCCAGCAGAGCCAACTTCACGAGTCTCTCGTCAGGGACTGTGATTACACCCACATTGGGTTCAATAGTACAAAAGGGAAAGTTAGCTGCCTGAGCTCTCGCATTGGAGAGGCAGTTAAAAAGAGTCGACTTACCGACATTTGGAAGTCCGACAATACCACACTGTAGAGCCATTTTATATAATGTATAGTTATTATTTTCAGATCACAAAGGTAGTAAAAATGCTCATATTAACAAAATGTGACAAAAAAAGTGCGGAAAATTTTGCAAATTAAAAAAAAGCCCTTATATTTGCACTCGCAATAAGGGAGTAACCAAGTTGCGAACAAAATGCCTCTTTAGCTCAGCTGGTAGAGCACGTCACTCTTAATGATGGGGTCCAGGGTTCGAGCCCCTGAGGGGGTACTAAGAAAATCGCTAAGTCGTTGATAATTCAACACTTGGCGATTTTTGTTTTAATATTTTCCCCACATTTTCCCCACACGTGCTGTGGATCTGCAAAAAATATGTGTGATTTTATGATTTTTCGTTAAAAATAGGGTTAGAGATAGGTGGAAAATCACCAATTTTTAAATTCTCGGCAAGTTGCCATTTGGGGCTTTCCCCAAGCTTTTATGGATTTTCCCCACCGATGTGGAACTTGTATTCATAATGCGAATATATGGATTTAATTTTATATATCTTTACGATATACTTCATCTAAGGTTTTGCCATCGCTGTCTTTCCACATAATCCACCCATTTGTATTGCGACCTACACAAAAGCAGGCTGCGGTACTGGGACTTGAAAAAGTCTTATCGTACTCCAATATCAGCTTGCCATTATCTTCTATGGTTTGGAATACCTAACTTTACCCGCACAAAAGGTTGGGACGGAAAAAAACCTTACCTTTATCAATTATGGGAGTAAAACATTATGACAAGCAGTTCAAGGAACGAGCAGTCAAATTAAGTT
>JBCQUC010000054.1:0-13973 GCA_047174275.1 Rikenellaceae bacterium
CATACGATATCCATATCATCAATGCACTCAACGAGAGCGGCATCTTCGATAAGGATCGTTATATCATATGCAATGGCTTCAAACGCCCTCAGTATGTGGAGAATATCGCCAAACTAATCAACGATGGATTCGAGAATACAATACCTGTAATTGATAATATCGCCGAGATCGACCTCTTCGATGATGCAATTGACAAACCATGTAAACTTGGAATCCGTATCGCTTCGGAGGAGGGCCCAAAGTTCGACTTCTACACATCGCGCTTGGGTATTCGTTACAACGAGATCCTCGACTTCTACAAATCGAAGATCAAAAATAGCAAGAAGTTCGAGTTGAAGATGCTACACTTCTTCATCAACACTGGAATTAAGGATACCGCATACTACTGGAATGAGCTATCGAAGTGTCTCAATGTCTATTGCGAATTGAAGGCGATATGCCCCGAACTCGACTCACTTAACATCGGTGGAGGTCTCCCATTCAAGAACTCTTTGAACTTCGAGTATGACTATGAGTATCTAATCGAGGAGATCATATCGCAGATAAAACATATATGTGAGCAGAATGGAATCGACGAACCAAACATATTCACAGAGTTCGGATCGTTCACCGTTGGCGAGAGTGGAGCTACTCTATACTCGATAATCAACCAGAAGCAGCAGAACGATCGAGAGAACTGGTATATGATCGACTCATCGTTTATCACCACACTTCCCGACACTTGGGCTCTTAATCAACGCTATATAATGTTGGCGATCAACAACTGGGACAAGGAGTATCAACGTGTATTTTTAGGCGGATTGACATGCGACAGTGAGGATTTCTATAATGCGGAGTCGCACTCCAATGCGATCTATCTACCTAAGCTGGAGCAGGGCAACACTCAATATGTTGGATTCTTCCATACGGGGGCTTATCAGGAGTCGATCGGTGGTTTTGGTGGCATTCAACACTGCTTGATTCCATCGCCGAAACATATAATAATAGATCGCGAAAAGGGGGAGAGCGAATACTATACACGCCTCTTTGCAAAGGAGCAATCGTATCGCTCGATGATGCGAATTTTGGGATATTAAACAACATTTAGAGACTGTTTAATCAATGATGCAGAGACCCTGAAACAAGTTTATTAGTGTCCGATAAAAGTTTACAATTTGTATTGGCACCTCGTTTCGACTCTGAAAGAGTCGTCATCCTGAACTTGTTTCAGGATCCCTAACTATCAATGTTTCAGATTCTTTGCAGAGATCCTGAAACAAGTTCAGGATGACGAAATTTTCAATTTCGTATCTCAAATGGGACTGCTAGAAAAGTTTTATCGAACACGAATAATTAAGATTCTAAACACAATTAATATAGGAAGGGATATGACAAAGAAGATTCTACTTATGGGGTCGGGAGAGCTCGGGAAAGAGTTCACCATCGCCGCACAACGCAAGGGACAGTATGTAATTGCATGTGATAGATATGCCGAAGCTCCAGCGATGCAGGTTGCCGACGCTTTCGAGGTGTTTGATATGTTGGATGGCGACGCTTTGATGGCGGCAGTTGCGAAGCATAAACCCGATTTGATTGTCCCTGAGATCGAGGCTATCCGCACAGAGTTACTCTACGATTGCGAGAAGATGGGGATCACCGTAACACCAAGCGCAAAGGCTGTTAACTTTACGATGAACCGCAAAGCGATACGTGATCTTGCAGCAAAGGAGCTTGGACTCAAAACCGCGAAATATCTCTATGCAACGTCATTCGAGGAGCTTACCGCAGCAGCTAAAATTATCGGATTTCCATGTATCATAAAACCGCTTATGTCCTCTTCGGGCAAGGGTCAATCTATGGCGAAATCAGAGGCGGATTTGGCTCATTCGTGGGAGTATGGAATCTCTGGAAGCCGCGGCGATATCAAGGAGCTAATTGTCGAGGAGTTCATCAAATTTGATAGTGAGATTACACTCTTGACCGTAACCCAAAACAGTGCTCCGACACTATTCTGTGCTCCGATTGGTCACATCCAAAAGGGTGGTGACTATCGAGAGAGTTTCCAGCCTGCACCTATCTCAGCAGAGCATCTGGCAGAGGCACAAGATATGGCAGAGAGGGTTACACGCGCATTGGGTGGTGCTGGACTTTGGGGTGTTGAGTTCTTCTTGAGCAACGAAAATGGGGTCTACTTTTCGGAGTTGTCGCCTCGTCCACACGATACAGGAATGGTGACACTCGCTAACACTCAGACACACAATGAGTTCGAACTACATCTAAGAGCTGTTTTGTCACTTCCAATACCAGTTATTCGCCAAGAGAGGGCTGGTGTAAGTGCAGTGATTTTGTCAACAAAGGAGTCATCTAAGAGACCTGTATTCAATGGTATCCCAAAGGTCTTGGAGCAGGAGAATCTAGATGTTCGCCTCTTTGGCAAACCATCTATGCGACCAAATCGCCGTATGGGTGTTGTCCTTGGACATGCACCGCTTGGTAGCGATATCAACACTCTTCGAGCTCAGGTTATTGCAGCGGCTGAGGAGGTTGAGGTAGAGTAAAAAATTGCTCTGCGGAGGAGAACAAGACGAATGCTAAATATTGTTCCTTGTGGAACGTCATCCTGAACTTGTTTCAGGATCTCTGCATATGACCTGAAACTCTGATAGTTAGGAATCCTGAAACAAGTTCAGGATGACGAATCCGTTGGATTCGATAACATGGTGCCAATAAAGTCTACACTGTTATCTTTTTATCGGACACTAATGATTTCGTATCTCAAATTGGACTGTTAGAAACGTTTTGTCGAAGAGCAAATAGAATCAAAAAGAGAGTGCCCCGAAAAAGGCACTCTCTTTTCTATGTTATCCGCCCCTACCAGATTGAGGTTGGATATGTTATAGTAACATCAGTTATGGAGTCTCCATCCATCACCAAATTATATGTTGGATTGACAAATCCGCTGTATGGTGCAATGCCCAGTGCGTTGTATCGATCCAAGATCTGCTTATGTCGATTGCGGTCGATCTTAACGGCATACCTCTCAACCAACGCCTTTGCAGCCGCTTGATCCCCCTCGCTCTTGATGCGTTGAATCTCACACAATAGTTCGCCAATTTTAGTGCGTAATGCCTCAACATCCTCGACAACGATATAGCTCTTTCCATCAATATCGACCATCTGAACAACCCCCTCGCCTCGCTCAAAAACCCACTCCGAGATCAATTGACGATTGCGCATATGGGTCTGCTCCAAATCATCACCCAACTTAATTCGAGCCAACTGAGTCAACGCTCCATTGGTGATATATTTTATATATTGAGCCTTAGCCGCCTCCATAGATGGCAACAATCCGAGCTCAACCATGTGAGGATCTGCAATAAAATAGAGCCCAAAGAGATCTGCTCGTGCCTCCTCAATAACCGACCCGTAGCTACCCAAAGCGGTCTGCGAGACACCATCGGCAAGCTGCCCCGATCCATGCCCCAAACACTCATGCATATCGACATGTATAGCGTCCGAGATATCTCCATACTGAGCTATTAACTCACGCGTAGCGTCATCCGCATAGAACTCTTCATTAAAACCGCTACCCTTTGCCGCCTCTGCATAGGCGTGTGTTATATTATCTATCGTCACCGACTTCGATCCATAATCTCGACGTATCCACTCCGCATTTGGTAGATTTATGCCAATCGCCGTAGATGGATAGCTATCTCCACCCAACATCGCAACGGTTATAACCTTCGCCGAGACACCCTTCACCTCTGCCTTGCGATAGGCTGGATTGATTGGTGAGCGATCCTCGAACCACTGCGCATTCTCAGCAATGATCTCTGTACGGTGACTAGCCTCCACATTCTTGAAGTTCACAAGCCCCTCCCATGCACCTTTGCGCCCCAACGGATCGCCATAGACCTCGATAAATCCATTTACGAAATCTACATTCGAGCTATTATCTTGAACCCACGCGATGCTATAATCGTCGAACCTCTTAAGATCTCCAGTTTTATAATACTCGACCAATAGATTAATGATATTTTTTTGAGTATCATTTGCCACCGTTGCAGCCATCTCCAACCAATATACGATCTGCTCGATCTGCTCCGAATACATACCATCTACTTTATAGACAATCTCCGCAATCTCGCCACTCTCGTTTTTGGTAAGTTTTGAGTTTAGACCAAACGAGACCTTCGATGATGGGCTCTTTTTTGCCATATCGGCATAAAACTTCTCAGCCTCAGCTTGAGTTACACCCTCATAGTAGTTTCCAGCCGACTCCACAACCACATCTACCCCACTCTCGCGTGTTATCTTCATCTTATAGAGCTCTGCATCAAAGATTATCGGAGTTAGAATCTCGATCAACTCACCCTGATTTGGCAACACCTCATCAACCACCTTTGCGAAGTATTCGGAACTAAATTGAGGGGTGAACTTCGCCGCCGAATAGTGGTGGTGAATACCATTTGCGAACCACACCTTTTTGGCGTAGGTCTCAAGTGCCGCCCACTCTTCGGTTGTGCGATCCCCTTCGTAGCTCTCCATAACTGCTTGGAGGGTATTCCTAATTGTTATATTGTATTTGAAGTTCTGATCTATCATAATATCCTGCCCCGCTTGAGCCGCCTGAGCTAGATAGTAGATATAGATCTTCTCGTTGAGCGGTAACTCCTCGAAACCAGGCACTTCATATCGCAACACCTTGATATCATCGAAGCTATCCACAACCCACGGCTGCTCTACGGTAGCCTCTGCACCACCACATGATGCTAAAAAAGAGAGTGCCAAAGAGGCTGTTGCCCCCTTAACACTCGATAAATTTAGAACACTCTTCATATTCGCTAAATTGTTTAATTCTTGTAGTATCAGACATTTTATGGTATTCGATAATATTTTCCAGCAGTCCCATTTGAGATACGAAATTGAAAATTTCGTCATTCTGAACTTGATTTATTAGTGTCCGATAAAAGTTGACTATATTGTATTGGCACCTCGTTTCGACTCTGAAAGAGTCGTCATCCTGAACTTGTTTCAGGATCCCTAACTATCAATGTTTCAGATTATTTACAGAGATCCTGAAACAAGTTCAGGATGACGAAATTTTCAATTTCGTATCTCTCAAATGGGACTGCTAGAGAAATTTAATTAGTTACTCATTAAGAGCACTCCACAACATATCTTTTAACTCTGTAATATTTGTATTTGTGATCGACGATATAAATATCGGATCGATGCCCTCTGGGAGCTCCACACGCATCTGTTCGATCAACTCCTCATCCAACATATCGGACTTTGTGATCGCCAACAACATCCTCTTATCCAGAAGCTCTGGGTTATATTGAGTCAACTCACCCAACAACACCTCATACTCCGCTGCGATACTATCGCTATCGGCAGGGATCATAAACAACAGAATAGAGTTTCGCTCTATATGTCGCAAGAACCTAGTTCCCAAACCTTTACCCTCGTGTGCACCCTCGATGATTCCTGGGATATCTGCCATCACAAATGAGTGGTGATCTCGACACTCCACAATTCCCAAGTTTGGCTCTAGAGTTGTAAATGCGTAGTTCGCAATCTTTGGCTTCGCCGCCGATACAACCGACAAAAGTGTGCTCTTTCCTGCATTCGGGAAGCCAACGAGTCCAACATCTGCCAAGACCTTAAGCTCCAATACAAACGACCCTTCGAGACCCTCTTCACCAGGTTGAGAGTATCGAGGAACTTGATTTGTCGCGGTCTTAAAGTGCCAGTTTCCCAATCCTCCTCTACCTCCTTGCAAGAGTACCAACTCCTCACCATGCTCCGTAACCTCACCTACGATCTCCTCGCTCTCGGCATCTCGCGCAACAGTTCCAAGAGGCACAGGGATAATAATATCCTTTGCATCCTTTCCCGAAGAGCGAGCTCCCGAGCCACACTCTCCATTCTGAGCAAATTGGTGACGTTGGTATTTAAGGTGGATAAGAGTCCAGTATTGTTTGTCTCCACGAAGGATGATACTACCTCCCTTACCGCCATCACCACCATCGGGGCCTCCGAAGGCTACAAATTTTTCACGACGGAAGTGTGTTGAACCTCCGCCTCCGCTTCCAGAGCGTGCAAATATCTTTACGTAATCTACAAAGTTAGATCCTGCCATATCTTATTTTCAAATCTCAATTAAGGAACAAAGGTAGTGAAAATTACCGAATTAGCCAAAAATGAGCGTGTAACACCCTAAAACTTATTGAAATTTCAATAAGTTATTATATCTTTGTACAAACCTGTTTGCGATATGAGAATTGAAGGCAAGATCGTCGATCTACACAATAAAAGTATATTTGAGGGCTCTATAGAGCTTCTAGATGGTGTAATTAACTCTGTGAATCAACACCCGACAACATCCCAAAAGTATATAATGCCTGGGTTTATAGATGCCCATGTTCATATCGAAAGCTCGATGCTGACACCTGCAAATTTTGGTCGAATGGCGGTTAAACACGGCACAGTCGCTATTGTGACCGACCCACATGAGATCGCAAATGTATTGGGAATCGAGGGGTTGAAATTTATGGGCGAGAGCCTCGAACACTCACCTCTCAAGACATTTCCGTCGATTCCATCGTCGATCCCTGCCACACCTTTCGATGTTGCAGGTGGAGTTATATCCGCCTATGATGTTGAACGCCTTGCCAAGACAGGTCGATTTGTCGCACTCTCTGAGGTGATGAATGTACCAGGGGTGCTCTTCGAAGATGAGGAGGTGATGGCTAAATTGGAGATTGCGAAACGGTATAATTTGGTGATTGATGGTCATGCGCCATCACTCGTGGGCGACGACCTTACGAAATATATCGGTAGCGGAATCACAACAGACCATGAGTGTGTCACACTCGAAGAGGCTAAAGAGAAGATATCGAAGGGGATGAAGATACTCATTCGAGAGGGGAGTGCCGCGAAGAACTACGATACATTCAAGGAGTTGATTACAACAGATCCCGATGATGTGATGTTCTGCACCGATGACTCCCATTCGGATGATATTTTGGCTCTGGGGCACATCAACAAGATTGTAAGGTTGGCGATTAAAGATGGACTTCCGTTGTTTAACATATTGCAAATTGCATCTCTGAATCCAATAACTCACTATAAGTTAGATGTTGGGACGCTCCGAGTTGGTGACAAAGCGGATTTTATTATTGTTAATGATCTCGAAAATTTCGATGTCGAGGCTCTATACATCAATGGTGAGCAGCGTTACAACCGTGCAATCCCAATCGAACCGATGACCAAAGAGCGAACGATCAACAACTTCAACCACGATCCGATCAAGATTGAAGAGCTCTCAAAGAGAGTCGACGGCGCGATAAAAATCATCGGGCTTATCGAGGATGAGATTGTAACAAAGCTCGACAGCTACACTCCCAAAGCTCCAACCGAGAATCTAGAGAGCGACACCGAGGAGGATTTAGCGAAGATCGTCTACATTAATAGATATACGAATGGAGCTCCGCAAGTGGCATTCTGCCGTGGCTTCGGATTTAAACGTGGAGCTATCGCAAGCTCTGTAGCTCACGACTCTCACAATATTGTGGCGGTAGGATGCAGCGACGAGGAGCTTACAAAGGCGATTAACCTTTTGATTGAACACAAAGGTGGATTGTCGGTCTGCGATGGTGAGGTGTGTGATATTCTACCTCTTCCAATAGCTGGAATTATGAGCAATCGCACGGGCGAGGAGGTTGCGGCTGATTACAGTCGACTTCAGAGGATGGTTCACGATATGGGCTCTCCGCTCGAAGCTCCATTTATGACCCTCTCATTCCTCTCGTTGGTGGTTATCCCCGAGGTGAAGATTGGCGAAAAGGGGTTATTTAGCTACTCTAAATTTAACTGGTTATAACAACAATAGGCATTTAACATTATATGTTCTTAACAGTCCCATTTGAGATACGAAATTGAAAATTTCGTTATCCTGAAACAAGTTTATTAGTTTACAATTTGTATTGGCACCTCGTTTCGACTCTGAAAGAGTCGTCATCCTGAACTTGTTTCAGGATCCCTAACTATCAGTGTTTCAGATTCTTTGTAGAGATCCTGAAACAAGTTCAGGATGACGAAATTTTCAATTTCGTATCTCACGTGGGACTGCTAATAAAAGTAAGCCCCCATTTTATAGAACCTTTATAAGTCACTATAATTGTGATGATTACAAAAATTAAAAAATATTTTATCGGACACTAATAAAACAAGTTCAGGATGACGTTCCTTACGGAACGTATCTCAAATGGGACTGCTAAAAAAATATCAGAGAGAAACATTTAATTATATACTAATCTAAAATCAAAACAACAATGAGACAACGACTTACAGGTGCAGTGACTTTAGTGGCGACACTACTTACGTTGAGCCTTTCGGCAGCAAACTACCCAACTAGCGAGCCGATCAAATCAATCCCGCTACCTCCAGCAGGTCAGCGATGGATCTTGAACGAGCATCTATCCGATGAGTTCAACGACACGAAACTCAACCAAGATAAGTGGCTCGACCACCACCCAACATGGAAGGGTCGTGCACCTGGGCTCTTCATGCCAAAGAACATCGAGTTCAAGGATGGCTGCATGGTGCTTCGAGGTGAGAAGATGGAGCGAGATACAACTGTCAATGGCGAGGTGTTCGACACATCGTGTGCCGCTGTAATCTCAAAAGATAGATCGGCACATTATGGATACTACGAGTGTCGTTTCAAGGCGAACCAGACTACCCTATCCTCAACTTTTTGGTTCTCTACTCGCGGAAACCACGACACCAAGGGTCGTCAACCAGAGGGTGCTGCACCAGGTATGTTTGCACAGGAGTTAGATGTATGTGAGTGTATCGGACGAGATGGCGACTTTATGGGTCGATTCTTCTACGATGGAATGAACTCAAATGTCCACTACTGGTTCTCGCCAGAGGATGGCAGTGCTCGTCAAGATATCAGAATCAAGGAGACTCGCCTACGCCGCGAAGATGGAGCGAAACCATCCGAGGGGTTCAATACATATGGTGTATGGTGGAGAGATAGCGAGTGTGCAACATTCTACCTCAACAATGGCGAGGGGGAGCACCGCGAATTTAAGGGTCGACCAAAGCATAGCGGGCCATTCGATGTTGACTTCCGCCTAACAGAACCGATGAGTCTACATATGGTTGTTGAGACCTATCCATTCCCATGGATTCCACTTCCGACCGACGAGGAGCTTGCAGATCCTACTCGCAACAGAACATACTACGATTGGGTACGCTCATATCTATTGGTCGATGCTAACGAGAAGAACAACGGTGCAGCGGAGATGACAATGTTTGAGGATCAGATCAATATTGCATCGAAACCATCATCCCTAACCAAGGGTGACTCTCTTGAGATCCACTATACAGCGGGTGTTGATCGTGAGATTATGGTTGTTCTATACAATGAGAAAGGCAAGATTGTAGCTAACAAAACACTCTCGGCTCTTGCAGGATATGGTAACATCGAGGTGGATGTGCCAACTGGCAAAAAGGTTGCGGAGGGTGAGAACTACTCTATTGTTGCATATCTTGGAGCAAAGAGTTCTAAACTTACGGCAGAGTATTTGAGCGGCGACTCATTTAGCGCAAAGTTCACAAAATAGGATTAGCTCCGCGGAGAAAAATACTTCGCGGAGCTATTTTTTACTCGTGCTCGATAAAAAGATGACAGTGGAGACTTTATTGGTACCATGTTATCGAATCCAACGGATTCGTCATTCTGAACTTGTTTTATTAGTGTCCGATAAAACTTTTCTAGCAGTCCCATATGAGATACGAAATTGAAAATTTCGTCATCCTGAACTTGTTTCAGGATCCCTGCGTCATTAATTAAACCATTGTGTTTTAGTATGTTATACAGACTGCATTGTCGTTTGCTGAGATCCTGAAACAAGTTCAGGATGACGAAATTTTCAATTTCGTATCTCAAGTGGGACTGCTAGGAGTATATTATCAAACACTAAATCTACTAATGATCCGTATCCTTAAAACTGCTTGGATATAGTTCGATCAGCTTCGATTTTTTAGCAGGGATTATATGTCGGTACTTAGCCTCCAATCCAGCAGCTGCAATAATCGCCTTCGCCTCATCCGAGAAATTTTTGTCGGTCATAAATGATTGCGTATTTGTCACAGGGCAATTTCGACCATTGTTTTTCACATTGTTATCCTTTACAAAGTTACCATCACTTACAATATCGTGGCAGTTGTCTCGCCAGATATGCAGCCAAAAGACCCCCTTTGGAGTGTTGTTCATAACTACATTGCGACGTATTGTGAGGTATGCCGAGCCATCGTCGGGGTATATACAACGCTGACCATTGTATATGTAGTTCTCCTCAACAATTGTTCTGGGCTGCTCTCCCAAAAAATATAATATACCACCATCTTTTAGTGCAAGGTGTGTGTTACCAGCCTTATTGAAACTCATCGAGTTGTCGTGAGCAACCTTCGATGGCGGAATTTCAGAGTTGCCCCACCACCAACCCATTGTGATAGCACCATAGGCAGTATCTGCAATGTCGTTGTGGTCGATCTTAACATTCGCAACAAAGAATGCGGTGATTCCCTCGAGCTGTCTAAAGTCAACACTAACATTGCGCAGGTAGTTATTGGTAACATTGATATATTCGCATAGCCCCTCAACGCCTGATTTGAAGTGTGCTCCATCGCCGATTTTGTAGTGTTGTGGATGACCGATATTCACCGCATTACCCAATAGATCGTGGAAATAGTTACCATTGATAGTGCTGTTCTTCACATCATTCACCATATTAATAGCGATCGCAGAGCCCATACCCTCGAATCTATTCTGCTCAAAGGTTATATTCTCCGCACTCTTCACCTCGATTGATCCTCTCGGCACATCGCAGCTATTATACTCCGTAGGGTGCCAATTGCCCCCAGGTACAAACTTATACGCAAGTCCCGAACTCTGAATACCAGCAAAGGCGTGTGACCCCTCGATCTCCATCAACTGCCAATGGTCATGCGAGAATGTAATCCCCTCGAATCGTAGATTTCGAACCCTCGACTCATTGGAGCTACCCTCGATACGTATCAACCCCTCGGAGGTTGGTGCAATCACCTCGGCACTGCTCATATCGACCTCTGAACTATAGTAGTAGAGTGTTTTGGTGGCTCTATTGAAGTAGAACTCGCCCTCAGCATCCAACAACTCATAGGCGTTACGGACAACAAATTGCTTATCATATTTGATAGCACCTGCCCACGCCATATTTGTCGCTATAGCTCCGTAAGGTTGTTGAAACTTAAGGATTGTATGCTCTCCCAGATACTCGATGTCTCGAATGCAGAGGATCTTCTCTGTCCAGACATTGTTTTGAACCAACTCAACATCTTCGGGGTTGCTATAGACGCGTACATCCTCGCTCTTGAACCTCACACCATCAATTCCAGTGCCCGCTCCAAATGCCCAAGGCTCATCTCCCGTAACCTCGTATGTTCCCCAATCCGATACTCCATCGATCGGATCATTTGTACCAGCCATCCTCGCTCGAACACCATTCACAAATAGAGTTCTTAGTTTGGTATCTCGATCAAGATTAGCCTTGTAGATATTGCCATCGACCCTCTCCCAGCCCGCAACCTTGACCCCTCCGCTCAGTTGCGGAGTCTCATCTTGGTAGGCTTTGTAGGTGATCGTATGACCATTTTGCCCTGAATCCTCTTCGTTGAATAGGATTGGAGATGTGATATTGTAGCTACCTGCGTGGAGATAGACTACAATATCCTCTTGCATCCTCTTGTTTATCTTCGCAACTCGCTCTTTGGCAGCCTCTATTGTGTTAAATGGAGACTCCAAAGTGCCATTGCCGTTGGCTTTTGCAGTTGGAGATACATGAAGTTCTGTTTGCGCACTGACAGAAAATGAGAGAGTCAACAGTGCCCCAATAATATATAATCTCTTCATAGCTCTACTCCAATGGAGCTCCCTCGCTCATATATGTAATGAGCTGGTCGAGATGTTTCTCATATACATCACGTGGCGTAGACTTCTTGTCGATACAGATCTTAGCAGCCATACCTGTAACCTCACCTGCCATACCCAATGTCGACATTACACGAACTGTTCCCAACGCTACGTGTGTCACACTCATCGCACGACCTCCGATAAATAGGTTGTCGATATTGCGTGAATAGAGTACACGATATGGGACATTATAGGCTGGCAATACGAATGCTCTATACTCATTGTGCTTTGTCTCGGTGATCCACTCCCAACCAGGGAAGTGCTCTGCGTTTTGAGGTGTAGCGTAGTGTAGGTCAAATGGCCATGTTGTGGTGAAACTTGCATCTGGGAACTCTACACGATCGTTGATGTCGTTTTGAGTCAAGATAACATCTCCCAACATACGACGAGATTCGCGCTTCATACCGTAGTTCGACATATTTACAAGCTCATATGTGATATATTTGTCGTAGTTCTCTTTGAGGTATGCAAAGTTACCATAGATCGCACGGAACATATTGTCGCGTACCAACTCCGCCTCAAGAGCGTTGTCGATCTGAAGACCAGTCTCCCAGAACCAACCACCCTTAGTTACATCGAAGTGGTACTCTTTGGTACACTGCATTGCCCAAGGCATCTGCTTAAGCGTTGGGAATGTCTTTGGCTTACCTGCATTTGCACTGCTCCACCAAAGTGTCATACCCATTGTTTTGTTGTCTGCCTCATCTGGAGCGAGCTTCTCGTTTGTCTCCTGACGAGACTCTCTACCAATACGATAATCTGCACCTGCCAGGTAACCAAGTACACCATCTCCCGTACAATCTGCAAATAGAGTTCCTCCGAAGCGCAACTCCTCGCCAGTTGTCAATGATTTAGCTACAACCTCGCTAATATTACCCTTCTTATCTTTGTTAACCTCGAATACATGAGCAAGTTGGTAGAGTGTCACTCCAGCCTCCAACAGCAGGTCTCGACGTACTACAGCCAACTCCTTTGGATTCATCGATAGAACCACCTTACCAGCTCCCGAACCATGTGCTTGGTGAGGCTCATTATCGAACTCCTCTTGAGTTTGAGGGATTGGAAGAGATGATAGTTGACGCAACATATTACCCACTTGAGGGTACATACCTTTGTTCAAAAGTCCATTTTGGCTCACTGCAAGGTAGTGGTTTCCACCCAACCCTGGAAGGTTGTCGATCAAAGCCACCTTCAAGCCATAACGCGCAGCAGTAAGAGCTGTACAGCATCCCGCTAGACCTCCTCCAGCAACGACCAAATCGTAGTCGCCACAATCGGTGATCTTATTAAATCCTAGCTCCTTAAGGCGGAATTTGCGAAGCTCCTCTTTTTCGCTTGGTGGGGTAACTTTATCTTTCGAGAAGTAGATTGCATCTGCACGACCATTAAAACCCTTCAAATCGTGAAGAGCCAGAGTAGCCTCGCTGCCTACCTCGACCTCTCCTGCATATTGCCACTCCCACTTAGTACCTGTATCGCCCAATGTGTAGTATAGAGGCTTTCCATCGACCTTTAGTTGGAATGATCCAGGGCCTTTGCCATCATACCATGGCGATGTCCAGTTGTAGGTGCTGACGTAAACATGGTATTTGCCAGGTTTGTCGAATGTAACTTTTGTGGTTGCATCGGCAACAGGTCGTCCATATCCATGTGCTTGGATGTAAGCTGATTGGATCTTCTCGAAGGCTTGGTGGTCGGACAACCATCCTCCTAGATCATCAAAACTTTCGGTCTCGATTAGTTTGTTTGCGTAGGTGGCTGTTGATGCTGATAACATTGCACCAAGTAGAACGCCACCAAAGATCTTTTTTAGATTCATTGATATATTTTTAGGTTAGATTAATTATTAAGTAATCAACAAAAATTAATGCGATATTTTAACCCTACGCACTCCAGCACCTCGGCGACTCGTTCTTTTAGTCTCATAAAGTTAATATAAGCATCGAATGGTAGCCATTGATAT
>JBCQUC010000009.1:0-56687 GCA_047174275.1 Rikenellaceae bacterium
CATTCAATTTCAAAAGAGCTATGGCTTTTTTGTGGACATATATCATTGGATATATCAGAAAAAATATCCGACCTCAGATATATACTGAAATCGAATATTGCTGTTTCTAAGGGTCGACTAGTTAGGGATCCTGAAACAAGTTCAGGATGACGACTCTTTCAGAGTCGAAACGAGGTGCCAATACAAATTGCAAACTTTTATCGGACACTAATAAAACACGTTCAGGATGACGTTCCTTGCAGAACGTATCTCAAGTGGGACTGCTAGAACTGTTTTAGCGGAGTGCTCTTCAGCAGAGCTAATCCATATTACAAAAAGAGAGTCTCCGATAACCTTTAATCGATTATCGGAGACTCTGCTTTTTATATCA
The DNA here is from genome assembly GCA_047174275.1 of Rikenellaceae bacterium. GTDB lineage: Bacteria > Bacteroidota > Bacteroidia > Bacteroidales > Rikenellaceae > Alistipes. The sequence continues at coordinate 371 of JBCQUC010000009.1, forward strand.
ATATACTATTGAATACCCAATTTAGCCTTAACGTCAGCTGTGATATCTACAACCAAAGTTGGACTGAAGTATGCAACTCCACCTGCAACCTCATCATAAACAACCTCATATCCGCCAGCCTCAGCGACACTATTGATAGCCTCGCGAACCTTAACCAAAATTGGCTCTAAAAGCTGACTCTGCTTGCTCTGCAACTCCTGTGTAGCACTCTGCTCGAACTGCTGCATACGTTGATTGAGATCCTGCATCTCCTTCTCCTTCATCGCACGAATTGACTCATTCATTGTAGATGCACTATTTTGATACTCTACAAGTTTGTTGTTAAGTTCAACCTGCATAGTCTCCAAGTTCTCCGCAGCATCCTTACGCAACGCCTCCAACTCATTCTGCATAGCCGTAGTCTCTGGCATCGCAATAACAATAGCCTGAGAGTTGATACGTCCCGATCTCTGTGCCGACAACTGGAATGTTGTCAATGTCAACGCCATAAATAGCGCAACCTTAAAAATGTTTTTCATCTTCTATTTTTTAATTGTTTTAGTTGTTACTTCAAAGCATCTATCACACCCTGCGTATGGTTGACCTGAGAAGAGCCATACAACAGCGAAGGATTGGATGATTTGTCAATCACAATATCCGCACCATGGGACTTAGCATACTCGTCGATAGCCTTAAAGACTCTATCTTGAATCGGAGTGATTAGCTCCAAGCGACGCTTCATGATTGTACCATCTTGCGAGAATGCCTCCTCTTGAAACTTCGTTGCAGCACTCTCCTTCGCTAAAATCTCTGCCTCACGATTTTGGCGAGTTGTTGCGGAGTAACCCGCTTTATGAGCTACATAGTAGTTATAGAGTGCCTCAACCTCATCGAACTTAACGTCGACCTGCGCTTGATAATCTTTGCTCATTTTGTCAACCTCTGCCAAAGCACTGTTGTAGCTATCCAACGACCTGAAAATTTGTTCGCTATCAACAACTATCACACTCTGTGCATAGATCACACCTGAGGAGATCATTGCCGCTAGAACCATTAAAAACTGTCTCATAATTCCCTATTATTATATATACGTTACTAAAATTGTTGTCCCATAATAAAGTGAAGTTGACCACCACTCTTTGTCGATTCACCCGAAGCACAGTCAAATCCATATGCCCAATCGATACCCAGCTGACCTACGATAGGAAGATATATACGAACTCCAATTCCAGCAGAGCGTTTCACATCAAATGGAGAGAAATCTCGCCACGAGGTGAATCCATTACCACCCTCCATAAATGCAAGCGCATATATCTGAGACGATTGATTCATCACTATCGGGTAACGGAGCTCTACAGTATATTTGTTAAATGCCATTGAGTAGCTCGATGTAGTTGGATCCAACGCTCCATCATCATATCCGCGTACCGAGATGATATCCATTCCCCAATATGAGTAACCCGACATTCCATCTCCTCCGACCTCGAAACGCTCAAATGGCGACTCTTTATATTCGTTGTAGTTGCCCAAGTATCCCATCTGTGCACGCAACATCAGTACCAAATTTGAATTTGAGAAGAATCCTTGATACCACTCAACGTCCAACAACCACTTGTGGAACTCAATAAAGCGGTAACGATCTTGATCCGACATATCTTCATCCGAGTAATCTTTACCATCGAACAGCGAGTATGGAGGTGTCGCCTGAACCGAAGCACTAAATTTCGAGCCACGACGTGGATAGAGCGGTTGATCGACCGAATTTCGGGAAAGTACAGCCTTCAATGAGAGTAGATTTGCATCTCCCGTATCCATCACAAATGAACTCCAATCCTTAAGCATATAACGAGTATAGGATGCCTCTCCATAGATCGAGAAGTATGGATCAGGCCAAGAGAGACGCTTTCCAAATCCTGCCGAGACACCAAATGATCGGAAATACATCGAACTCTCCTGCCATGCATAATAGGCATCATTCTGGTCAGAGTAGTGAACCGATGTCATAAATGAGTTTGGTCGTTTTCCACCCAACCATGGATCTGAGAAACTCGCCGCAAACGATTTGTAATAGGTACCATTCGATTGTGCTTGGATCGAGAACTTCTGATTCTTTCCCATTGGGTATGGTCGCCATGATCCCGATTTAAAGCTATCTCCAATACTAATATTATTGAGTGTAACACCAATAGATCCTACGAAACTTCCATTTCCCCAACCTCCTGAGACGTTGAATTGGTCGCTCGCCTGCTCCTCCAAAGCCCAACCGATGTCGACCAAAGAGTTCGAGACTGGTTGAATATTTGGCATGATAGCCTCCGCGTTGAAATGTCCCATCGAACCCAATGTTCTAATGGTCTGCATCAAAAGGGCACGATTATAGAGCTCTCCAGGACGTGTGTAGATCTCGCGACGGATCACCTCGTCGTCGACACGCATGTTTCCTGTTATGCCTACATTGTTGATTGTGAATGGTTTTCCCTCAAAGATTTTGAGCTCCAGATCAATCGAATCTCGCCCGATGATAACCTCCGAAGGGTCAATCTGCGACATTAGGTATCCCTCATTTTGGTACAACGTCAAGATCGACATCTCCTCGGGATTGGCATCTTTACCGACTCCCAGACGTTTGTACATAGATTTTTTGTCGTAAGTGTCTCCTGGCTGAACCGCAAAGATACGCTGCAACATCTCGGTATCGTACCTCGAATTTCCGATCCACGTGATATTACGAATATAGTATTTGTTACCCTCTTCGACCTTTATCTTGATGCCCAATGTCTCATCGTCGATATTGTAAATCGAGTCGCCTACGATTGCTGCATTTCGGTAACCTTTCGAGTTATAGAAGTCGATTAGATGCTCCTTATCTGCCAAATATTCATCCTCTTTGAATTTGCGACTCTGCCAGAAATATGGGCTCTTTTGGTGTGTCTTTTTGAATGTCGAACGCAACTTCTTATCTGTGAAATTCTCATTCCCCTCGAAGATAATCTCTCCGATTTTAACCCTATTTTTACGATCAACAGCAAAGGTTACATTGACCATATTGCTAACAATCGTATCATTCTCGATAATTACATCGATCTCCGCATTACGGAAACCTTTATCCGAATTAAAGTTCTTTATAACACCCTTATTCTTCGATATCACATAGTCCGAAAGTTCACTGTTTCTTTTGAGCTTCAACAGTTCGGTAACATCTGTCGTTTGACTCTTATTTAGTCCCGTGATAGCCCAATTCAAGACGCGTGGACGCTCCTGCAACATCAGATCAATTACAACATCATCGCCCGATATCTCCGCCCCAACCTCGACATCCGAGAAGCGACCTGTGCCCCACAAACGCCCAATAACCGATGCTACAAAGGGGCTCGGTAACATTATAGAGTCGCCCACAATAAGACCTGCTGAGGTGCTCAATATTTTGTGATCCAAGAACTCAACTCCATGAACTTTGACCTCCTTAATTCGATATTTGCGAGCCTCCTCCTGCCCAAAGAGCACATCCACATCGGAGTACAACGACTCCATCTGGGTATCCTCCTCCGCTGCCGAGACTAAACCGCCAACTAGGAGTAGTGACAGAGTCACCAAAACATATTTAAACCACCTACTCAATGCTACCACGTCTATAATTTTTCGTTCTCATTAACCAATCCAAAACGCCTATCGCGCTGTGCGTATACTCTCATCGCCTCATCAAACTCCTCATCACCGAAATCTGGCCATAACACATCAGTGAAGTATAATTCAGAGTATGCCGCCTGCCACATCAAAAAATTGCTCAATCGACACTCTCCACTTGTTCTAATTATTAGGTCTGGATCTGGCATCGACGCTGTATCCAAAGTGCTACTAATTGTCTCCTCTGTAATTTGATCCGCCTCCAACTCGCCACACTTTACGCGCTCTGCCAATTGGGTCACTGCTCGACGGATCTCATCTCTGGATGAGTAGTTGAGTGCCATCTGAATGATTAGATTCTCCCCCGACGCTGTCTCTGCTTCGGCATTTGCCATGCTCTGTTGCATCTCTGGCGAGAATCTTGTACGGTCACCGATAAAACGCATCTGTGCCCCCTTAGCCTGTAGATTTGGGATTTCAGCTACAATACAACGCCCCAGAAGTTCCATGATAGCTGTCACTTCGGCATCTGGTCGCCCCCAGTTCTCGGTCGAAAAGGCATATAGTGTGAGACACTCAACGCCACATCTGATTGACGATAGAATCGCATTACGCACCGATTCAACACCTTGGATATGACCCTCTACCCTATCTAATCCTCTAGCCTTTGCCCAACGGCCATTACCATCCATAATGATGGCTACACTTCGTGGTATTCTACTCATTCTGTTATTCATAATTTGCAAATGTACAAAAATAAGAGTGATTTGAACAATTTTAACCCACTTAATTTTGTCTTATTTAAAATAGTCAATTAGTCACGTAGATCGACTCCCCACATCATCTTATCTCTTAACGTCTGGTAAAAAGAAATATTGCGATTAAGCCCCAAATAAAATTTCGACTCTGCCTTGGTCAGAACAACCTCCGCACTACACCCTATCGGGTATATTCTGTTATCTATCGAGATTACGGCATCTCCATCTCTCATTCTGATTTTCAGATCCATACGACTTTTGTCTGGCACAGCGACTGGGCGCATCGTGATATTGTGTGGAGCTAGTGGAGAGACAATAAAACATCCACAATGTGGCGAGATGACTGGGCCACCGACACTTAATGAGTAGGCTGTAGAGCCCGTTGGTGTCGAGATAATAACCCCATCACCATGGTAAGTTGCAATCAATTCACCATCGACTCGCGTCTCAACAGCGATCATCGAAGCCCCTTTTCTCTGAACTGCAAACTCATTTACAGCGGTTAACCACTCACCATTCGAGAAGTCTCCCCTGACGGATAACATCGTGCGACTCTCGATTCTCAACTCTCCGCGCTCCAAGTTTTCGAAGAGCTCCGAAATGCCACTTCTTGAGACACAGGTTAAAAACCCAAGACGACCCGAATTAATTCCAACAACCACGATCTCGCGCCCTGATAGTCGATGAACACCCTCCAAAAGAGTACCATCACCTCCGTAGCAGATCATAACAGCATCTTCGGGTTGATCGCCCACATCGCCTCCGTAGACCATATCGGGCGTGAACTCTAACCCTAACATCTGCTTTAGTATCGGCACAAACTCCTCATTCACAGAGTATTGAAAGCCTCGAAGCTCCATCTCCGTAAATAATAATCTAAGATCTGCCGCTACATGCGAGACCCGAGAGCGAGAAAAAAGAATTATTTTCATCTGTTATTCGCTTTTTTTCTGTAATTTTACAGCAAATATAATAAATATTATGACAAAGTTAAGTGTAAATATTAATAAGATAGCTGTTGTGCGCAATTCTCGTGGCGGAAATATGCCAAATGTCACACAAGCAGCACTCGATATTGAGCGTTTTGGAGCTGATGGGATCACGGTTCACCCTCGTCCCGATGCTCGTCACATCCGCTACTCCGATGTATACGAACTCAAAAAGATACTTCACACGGAGCTCAATGTAGAGGGGAATCCAACAGAGGATTTTATCCAGATGGTGCTCGATGTTGTCCCTGCTCAGGTCACTCTAGTGCCCGATGCTCCAGGGGCGATCACCTCAAATGCAGGTTGGCAGACCATCGAGAATCACGATTTCTTGGTCGATGTTACGGAGCGTTTCCACTCTCGCGGCATTCGTGTCTCGATATTTGTTGACCCTATCGCTGAGATGGTTGATGGGGCTAAAGCTGTCGGTGCGGATCGTGTGGAGCTATATACCGAGGGGTATGCAGCGGATTATGCAGCGGATCGCGAGGCGGCTATTGCTCCATATGTCGCAGCTGCTCAAAGGGCTAAAGAGCTTGGACTTGGGCTCAATGCAGGTCACGATTTGAGCCTCGAAAATTTGAGATATTTCGTGGAGCAGATCCCACATACCGACGAGGTTTCGATCGGTCATGCGCTGATCTGCGACGCTCTATATATGGGTCTTGAGAATGTCGTTGGACTCTACCAACGTGAACTTCAAAAATAGTAATAGATGGTTGATAATAAAGAGGCTTTATCACTGCCTATATTTCGCAAAATAGGTGAGATCGTAGATCGAATGGGGGTCGAGGCGTATGTTGTCGGCGGCTATGTCCGTGACTTCTACCTTGGTCGTCCATGTTCCGATATTGATGTTGTGGTGGTGGGTAGTGGCGTGGCAGTTGCTGAGGAGTTAGGGCGTGAACTACACAAAAAAGTCTCAATATTTCGACGTTTCGGCACAGCGATGCTCCATGCCGACAATCTAGAGGTGGAGTTTGTCGGGGCTCGAAAGGAGTCCTACACTCCAGATTCACGAAAGCCAGCCGTGGAGGAGGGGACGTTAAATGACGATCAGTTGCGTCGCGACTTCACGATAAACGCTATGGCGTGGTCGCTAAATAGTGCGAATTTCGGGGAGTTGGTCGACCCGTTTGATGGGATCTTCGATCTGGAGGATTGCATTATAAAGACCCCTTGCGACCCAGATATCACATTCTCGGATGATCCTCTTCGCATGATGCGTGCTGTGAGATTTTCATCTCAGTTGGGGTTTGATATTGATGATGAGACCTTCGAGGCGATAAAGCGCAATGCTTACCGTATCGAGATAGTATCGGCAGAGCGCATTCTGTTGGAACTCAATAAGATTGTCCTATCACCAGTTCCATCAATTGGCTTCAACCTGCTACAGATAACAGGGCTTCTGAAGCTGATATTTCCTGAGATGTCGGCTCTTGCAGGGGTCGATAAGGTTGGCAAACATGCCCACAAGGATAATCTGATTCATACGCTTATGGTGCTCGACAATGTAGCTCGCAAATCGAACGATCTATATCTTCGTTGGGCTGCTATTATGCACGATATTGCAAAGCCTCAGACCAAGGCGTATGATCCGAAGATCGGCTGGACATTTCATGGTCACGAGGTGTTGGGATCGAAGATGGTATTTCCACTCTTCCGTCGCTTGAAGCTCTCTCTTGGAGAGCCTCGCAAGTTTGTTCAAAAGCTAGTTTTCCTGCATCTGCGCCCAATTTCGCTCACTCAGGAGATCGTTACCGACTCTGCGGTTCGTCGACTTTTATTTGAGGCTGGAGACGACATAGAGGCTCTAATGACGCTCTGCGAGGCGGATATTACATCGGGGATCGAATCCAAAGTGAAGCGTTATCTCGCCAACTTTGAGCTTGTTCGCAAAAAGATGCACGAGCTAGAGGAGCGCGATCGAATACGCAACTTCCAACCACCTATCACAGGGGATATTATCATGCAGCGTTATGACATTCCACCCTGCAATATCATCGGAGAGATCAAAGAGAAGATCAAAAATGCGATACTCGATGGAACTATATCCAACGACTACGACGCAGCCTACTCACTAATGGAGAGGCTCGCCGCAGAGGCTGGACTAAAGGTTAGGGAAGAGTAAAGGCATCATTGAGCTGAACAACATCCTCCCCCTCGATTTTGATGTGGCACACCACACCAGAGGCGATATCAACGCCCTCGATCTCGACTGTTTGAGCAGCATATGGTTCGATTGGATCGACTTTAGAGATTGCTATAGACTCTCCATCAACCGAAATTGTTAGTGTCGACTCTTTGGAGGTGTGTAGTCCGAAGTTCTCAACCACAACACTCATCGTTGAGCCGTTGATTGTAGGTCTACGAGCGGAGAGTATTGCAGGTTCAAAGTTAACATTTGGATTTCTTGCATATCCATATGCCAACTCTCCACTCATGAATCGACCCATCAATTTTGGGGCAAATTCGCTATCTGGGATCTGATAACCCTTTGTATTAAATGTTAGGATTAGGTCTTCTCCATCTACCTCCGACTTTGCCACTCTACACCCTCCGCCATAGTTGATATCCGAGGAGCAACCGAAGCGAAGTGTCTTGATATCGAGACTTTTGGATGGGTTGAATCCCTCTTCAGCTTCGACCCTTACCGCGATACTCTTCATTCGCGGAGTTATTGTTGACTCTTCGATTTTAAGCAGCAACCCCTTATTCAATGGGATTGTGATGTTCTTTGAGCTATGGCGATCACGCCCCAAATCCGCCTTTTTTAAGGTGTCATTCACAGCAAAGTTCGCCTGAATAGCACGTCCGTGTCGATCCTGAAAAATCTTGATTCTCTCGAATTTATACCAATCCTCGACCGTACCATCTCTATGCACTGCGACACCTGGGGTATACGCCTCTCCGCTATCTTCGACCCAATTAACACCATCTTTTGAGCGGAGATAGTAGGCTATTCGACCCAACCAATCGTTAACAATCAAGTGATATTGAATATTGTCGCGCCAAATAACAGGATCTTCAAAACGACCCTCTCGCTCTGGATAGACGCTACCATTTGTGATCTGACAGAAGTCACTTAAACCCGTCTTGCTGACCCAAATTCCACCTCCGCGGCAGACCATAAGTTGCGATCCATCGGGGCGTTTGGCGAGCGAAAGATTCGACATCCCCTCAATAACCTCACGATCTCGATTATCGAATGGCAGTGGAATCAGACTCCATGCCCCCGAAATACTCTTCGACTTATAGAGGTAAGGCTTCCACTTAATGATGGTGACCAGACCATAACCACCATCTTTCAGTTCGTAGAGCTCTGGATTGTGACCAGCTCCAATTATATCCGACATCTCGTATGGACCCTCCAGTTTGTCGGATACCGTATGCATAATTATAGAGTTTGGCCAATTCATATGTCCTTTGGGTGAGTTCTCCAACCATCCGCATAAGACAAGGTTATATCTCCCATCGGCATATGTGATATTTCCACCCCAATAGGAGAAGATATCATTCTCGATTCCATTATCCACAAAGCGAGGCTTTACGCACTCTGCGCCCCACACATCGGAAGAGAGCACAGAGCCCTTCATCGGCATAAAGCGATCCATAAATCGCCCACCTTCGACAAGCCCCTCCCACTCGGCAGGACGCTCCCTTTCGACATCTTGCGCCAAGAGAACTCCAGCGCACAACAGTGGCAAAAGTGTTAAAATTAATCTTTTCATCTTACTATTAATATTTATTAGAATCTGTTTAAATTTTTATAGCAGTCCCTCTTGAGATACGAAATTGAAAATTTCGTCATCCTGAACTTGTTTCAGGATCTCAGCAAACGACAACACAACCGATGTAATATACTAAAACACAATGATTTAATTAATAACACATGGATCCTGAAACAAGTTCAGGATGACGAAATTTTCAATTTCGTATCTCAAATGGGACTGCTAGGAGAGTTTTATCAAATACGAATAATATAAATCCAAAAAGAGTGTGCTAAACTATCTATCGTCTAGCACACCCTTCACCAATTTATTATATATTACTTTGATTTCGCCTCACCCTTAGCTGCGTGAGTAGTCTTGTTGATTGTTGTAAATCCTCTGATTGACTGATAATCATATGAGTCATAGTGGTGTGTTAGACCCCAACGTAAGATCTCGGTTGGCTCGGCATCGGCATCTGCCGTGCGGTTCAAACCAATAGCGTGTGATGCACCTGGGATTACAGACATAATCTCGAAGTTAACACCATCTGGAGACCACTGCAATGTGTTCTTCTCAACACCATCGGTTGTGATAAGTGCCGCGATACCACCATTATACTTCCATACACAGATCTCGTGTCCACTATTACTGATTGGGTTATACTCAGACTTTACGTAAGGTCCAAGTGGATTATCTGCGATTGCAACACCATGCTTGATCTCGCGACCTCCCCAAGTGATCTCCTCGCCCATACGCTCGCCCTTATAGTAGAGGTAGAATTTACCCTTGAATGGCAAGATACATGGATCATGAACCTTGTGTGAGTCGAAGTCGCCCTTCTTCTGCACCTTGAAACGGTTCTGCTCTGTACCCTCCCAGACTCCTGTATCCGAAGCTGTCAAGATAGGCTCCGCGCTCTTATGCCATGGTCCACGTACGTTGTCTGCCCATGCAAGACCAACTGTATTCTTTACACGAACCTCATATGGAGACTTCACACACTGATAGCAGAGGTAGTATTTACCCTCCCACTCCATGATCTCAGTTGTAAATACCGAACGGTCGTCATAAGCACCCTTCTCGCCGCGTGCTACAGCCAACCCCTCCTCTTTCCATGTGATTCCATCCTTAGATGTTGCATACCAAATATCGCAACGATCCCATGGGAATACCTTGTCATTCTCGATATCTCCAGCGAAACCATCTGTTGGGCCTGTGCTACGTGAATACCATACGTAGTAGAGTCCATCAACCATAATCATCGCACTTGGATCGCGACGAACAACACCCTTTTCAGGTGCGAAATCACCCTTCAATGGTCGCTCTGTGAACTCGATAAACCATTTGTTGTCGCGCTCTGGCCACTCCATAGCACGCTGCATCGAAGTGCTCAATTTATTACCCTCTGGCACACCATAGTAAGCCGCCTTTGCCTTGTCGTAGTTGACACTCTTGTCGCAACTTGCATCATCACTGCTACTCGATGTGTTACAACATGCTGCCGAGAGAGCTCCCGCCACAGCACACACTAACAATCTTTTAATCATCTTTTTAGTTATTAGGTTAATTATTATTTGATATCAAATGTAATTTTATTAGAGGTCAACCCCTCTGCTGTAGCTGTCACGGTGACATTCGATGCAGCATCCTCAGCTTGAAGAATCAACAAGCAACGACCCTCATTTGTCATTACATCGCTTCCCAAGAATGGCATCTCATTTCCTGTAGCACCATTGTCAACTCCCAAGATACGGCAATCGCCATCTACCGAGAATTTAACCATGCGCTCCTCGCTCTTCACCTCGCGACCCTTCTTGTCGATTAGCTGAGCAACAACGTGTATTGCATCCACGCCATCTGCATCGAGCGAGCTCTTGTCAGCAGTCAAAAGCAACGATGTTGACTCTCCTGTTGTCACCAACGCCGAAGTGACCTTCTCGCCACCCTTTACTCCGCGAGCCTCGATCGACCCCTCAGAGAATGTTACCGACCACTTGTAGATATGATCCTCGAAATCTGCAAGATACTTCTTTCCCAATGACTTTCCATTCTGGAATAACTCGATCTCGTCGCAGTTAGAGTACAACTCAACAACAACCTCATCGCCAGCATTGTAGTTCCAGTGAGCAACCATCGACTCCCAATACCACATACGCTTATCCCATGGCTTCTTAGGGTTTGCATCGACAAATTCACCCGACTCATCCTCTTTGTATGAAGATTGATCCTTAAGCTGTGAATAGATCGCAATCATCGGAGTCTCGACCCACAACGATTTCATCATATCAAACGATGGAGTGACAAAACCTGCACAATCCAACAATCCACATGGCTTCGATTTCTCTGGATATTTACCATGCTTAGATCCCATCTCACCAAGGTAGTCGATACCTGTCCAGATGAAGATTCCAGGGATGTAGTCACGCTCGATAACAGCCTTCCACTCATGCCACTGACCCAAGTTCTCAGTACCCATCATTGGCTTCTCTGGATAGTGCTCATGACCATAGTCATACATCACGCGGCGATAGCTAAATCCTGCGATATCCAAAGCGTCGATATAACCTGTCTCGTAGCTGATAGATGGTAGGATACAGTTTGCTGTTACTGGGCGAGTGAGATCCAACTCACGTACCCAACCTGCCAACTTATGAGCTGTCTCTCCAACGTCATAGGTCTGCTCTGGCTGCTTCTTCCACTCCGCCTTGATACGCTCTGGAGAGTATGGAGGTTGATTCCAGAAGTACCCTCCAGCTGCATCTGCACCGAAGAATCCTGTCGCCTCCTTGCTTCCTGGATATGTCCACTCGATCTCATTTCCGATACTCCACTGGAACACCGATGGACGGTTACGGTCACGCAACATTGTTGTCTTAAGATCGCGCTCTGCCCACTCTTGAAAGTGACGATCGTATCCGCGAGAGCCATAGTCGATCTCTCTCTCATTGATGTTGTGACGCTTATCCTTTGGGTTGTCCCACTCATCGAAGAACTCCTGCTGCACCAACATTCCAATCTCATCGCAAAGCTCCAAGAACTCATCCGACGTTGGGTTGTGCGATGCACGAATAGCGTTACATCCACCCTCTTTTAGAGTCATCAAACGACGCTTCCAGACAGCCTTTGGCACTGCCGAACCGACCAATCCACCATCGTGGTGCAAGCAGACACCCTTGATCTTCATATTCTCACCATTGAGGTAGAATCCAGTCTGAGCATCGAACTTGATTGTGCGGATTCCAAAGCGTGTTGAACGCATATCCAACTCCTCACTCTCCGACACAACGGTACTCTCCGCGTAGTAGAGGTTTGGAGTGTCGAGTCCCCACAATTTAGGGTTCTTCACATCTACCATCTGATTGAGTGTAACCTGCTCTCCAGCAGACAGCTCGAATGGAGTTGTTACCGTAGCAACACTATTGCCATCCTGATCTTTGATCTCGGTTACAACCACACCACTCTTTGCCAAAGTGTAGTCATTCTTAACATCGATCTCAAGCGCAACAGATGCACGCTCCTTCGAGACATAAGGTGTTGTAACGTATGTTCCCCAAACTGGGATATGGAGTTTGTCGACTACCAAGATCTCGACATCACGGTAGATTCCCGAACCTGTATACCAACGGCTATCGACAAAGTGGCTATGGTCGACACGCACCATCATCTCATTCATCTGCCCCTTTGGCTTAAGGTAGTCGGTCAAATCATAGTAGAATGGAGAGTAACCATAAGGGTGCTCGCCGATCTTCTTTCCATTGATCCAATACTCAGAGTTGTTGTATACTCCATCGAAGATGATATAACACTTCTGATTCTTCTCGATCATCTTCTCGAAGCTCTTATTGTACCACGCTATTCCACCTGGGAAGTATGCTGTAGCTCCATCCGAAACCTTTGGGTCGTTGACTGTACCCAATGCAATAGACCAATCGTGAGGTAGTATAACATCCGACCACGACTCATCGGTCGTATAGTTCGAGAATGTATACTCTGGATCGTCGTTCAATGAGAACTTCCATCCATCGTTAAAGAGAGTTGCACCCCCACCAGCTGTCGCGTTAGCCATGGTTGCGAATGTCGCAGCTACCAAGGCTAAGCCTCTAAAAATTCGATTCATTTAATTTATAAGGTTTTAGTTTGTTCCGTATTGTCACAAATTATTAGTGTCCGACAAATAGAGGCTTACTTTTGCATCTTGTCGCGACTCTGAAAGAGTCGTCATCCTGAACTTGATTCAGGATCTCCCGAATTGCGCCAAAGGCGGAATCTCGGGAACATTATAAAACTTTTGTAATACTTTTATTCTCGGCGTATTGTCTCTGTGCCCGAGATTTAGTTTCACTAAATTCGGGAGATCCTGAATCAAGTTCAGGATGACGAAATTTTCAATTTCGTATCTCACGTAGGACTGCTAGAAAAATTTCACCGAACACTAATAGTCACAAATATACTAATAAAAAGAATATTAACAAAAAAAGTCGGATGGACTTTTCACCCAACCGACTTTTTCTATTTTATTCCTACGTTATTACAACGCTGAAAGCATATCTGACTTCTGTCCAACAACCAAGTTATCGTACTCTCTGAGTCCTGTACCTCCTGGGATCAAGTGACCACAGATCACATTCTCCTTCAAGTTTACAAGTGGATCGATCTTACCTTGGATCGCCGCCTCATTCAACACCTTAGTTGTCTCCTGGAACGATGCCGCAGAGATAAAGCTCGATGTCTGAAGTGCCGCACGTGTGATACCCTGCAATACCTGATTCGAAGTTGCTGGAATGATCTCACGAACCTGAACCTGAGCCAAATCCTTGCGCTTCAATGTAGAGTTCTCATCCATCAATCGACGCATCGATACAATCTGACCAGCCTTTAATGTCTGTGAATCTCCTGCATCTGTCACAACAACCTTATCATAAAGCTCATCATTTGCATCCACAAATGCCCACTTATCGATGATCTGATCCTCGAAGAATCCTGTATCTCCAGCATCCTCGATCTTCACCTTATTCATCATCTGACGAACAATAACCTCGAAGTGCTTGTCGTTGATCTTCACACCCTGCATACGGTATACCTCCTGAACCTCATTCACGATATGCTCCTGAACAAGCGTTGGTCCCAAGATACGCAAAATATCTGCTGGTGTGATTGCACCATCCGAGAGTGGATTTCCCGCCTTAACATAGTCGTTCTCCTGAACGATGATCTGACGTGAAAGTGGCACCAAATATCTCTTCTGGTCTCCATCTCTACTTGTGATTATAATCTCGCGGTTACCTCTCTTGATCTTACCGAATGCTACCTCTCCGTCGATCTCCGACACGATAGCTGGGTTCGATGGGTTACGCGCCTCGAAGAGCTCCGTAACACGTGGAAGTCCTCCTGTGATATCACCTCCCGACTTACCTACGGCACGTGGGATCTTGATGATGATATCTCCCGATTTAATCTTCTGCTTATCTTTAACTACAACGTGTGCATTTACTGGCAAGTTATGAGATTTGATCTCCAAACCATCACGATCCTGAATCTTGATGATCGGTGTCTTCGTCTTATCCTTACTCTCGATGATTACTCGCTCCGAAAGACCAGTCTGCTCATCACGCTCCTCGCGGTATGTGATACCCTCGATTACACTATCATAAGCGATCACTCCATCGTGCTCCGAGATAATTACCGCGTTATATGGATCCCACTCACAGATCAGATCTCCACTCTTAACCGTAGCTCCATCCGCCATGTAGATTGTCGAACCATATGGCAATGGGTGGGTATAGAGTACAATCTCTGTCTTTGGATCTACGATGCGGAACTCCGACTGACGAGATACCACCAAGTTGATAGGCTCACCCTGTGCACTCTTCGTAGCAATTGTACGCAACTCATCGATCTCCAAAAGACCCTCATACTTCGAGATAACATTTGTCTCGACAGAAGATCCTCCCGCAACTCCTCCGACGTGGAACGTACGAAGAGTAAGCTGTGTTCCTGGCTCACCGATAGATTGTGCAGCGATAACTCCTACAACCTCACCTCGTTGAACCATACGCGCTGTAGCCAAGTTTCGACCATAACATCTAGCACACACTCCATTGCGTGACTCACATGTAAGCACCGAACGGATCTCTACTGACTCTAGTGGAGAGTCCTCGATTGCCTGTGCGATCTCCTCTGTGATCTCTGCACCAGCCTCGCACAACACCTCACCTGTTAGTGGGTGGATGATATCTACGAGCGATGCACGACCCAAAATACGATCATATAGAGTCTGGACAACATCATCATTACGCTTAATAGCCTTAGCTGTCAAACCACGCAATGTGCCACAATCAACATCGTTGATGATAACATCCTGAGCAACATCGACCAAACGACGAGTCAAGTATCCTGCATCGGCAGTCTTCAAGGCTGTATCGGCAAGTCCCTTACGCGCACCGTGGGTAGAGATAAAGTACTCCAATACCGAAAGTCCCTCCTTAAAGTTCGAGAGGATCGGGTTCTCGATAACCTGCTGACCTCCCTCGACTCCCGACTTCTGAGGCTTAGCCATCAGACCACGCATTCCAGAGAGCTGACGAATCTGCTCCTTCGAACCACGGGCTCCCGAGTCAAGCATCATATATACTGGGTTGAAACCATCCTGATCGGCGATCAATGTGTCGATTACCGTCTTTGTAAGTTTCGAGTTGATATTTGTCCAAACATCGATGATCTGGTTATAACGCTCATTATTTGTGATAAGACCCATGTTGTAGTCATCCATAATGGCATCCGCACGATCATATCCCTCATTAACCAACGTCTCCTTCTCATCTGGAATAATCACCGCATCGAGGTTAAAGGATAGTCCTCCCTCAAATGCCATACGATATCCCATAGCCTTTATATCGTCCAAGAATGCAGCGGTCTTTGCAGCTCCTGCACGCTTCATCACAACGGTGATGATATCACGCAACGAACGCTTTGTCAAGACCTCATTGACGAAACCTACCTCACGTGGTACGATCTGGTTAACCAAGATACGACCAATAGTAGTCTCCTTCAACATCATCTCCAACTCACCTGCATCGTTAAGATCCTCCACCATACATTTTACTGTAGCATGGAGTGCTGCACGCTTCTCGTTGTAGGCGATGATCGCCTCCTCAGCACCATAGAATACGAGTCCCTCACCCTTAGCACCCTTACGAGGCTTTGTAACGTAGTAGAGACCCAAGACCATATCCTGAGATGGGACTGTGATAGGTGCTCCATTGGCTGGATTCAAGATATTGTGCGAACCCAACATCAAGACCTGAGCCTCCAAAATAGCTGCATTGCCTAGTGGCAAGTGAACCGCCATCTGGTCACCGTCGAAGTCGGCATTGAAGGCAGTACACGCCAATGGGTGCAACTGCATAGCCTTTCCCTCGATAAGTTTTGGCTGGAACGACTGGATTCCCAATCGGTGAAGAGTTGGGGCACGATTCATTAGGACTGGGTGTCCCTTGATTACGTTCTCCAAAATTCCCCAGATCACTGGATCCTTTCTATCTATAATCTTCTTCGCTGACTTAACGGTCTTTACGATTCCGCGCTCGATAAGTTTACGAATAACGAATGGCTTATAAAGCTCCGCCGCCATATCCTTCGGAATACCCATCTCGTGCATCTTCAACTCTGGGCCAACGACGATTACCGAACGAGCCGAGTAGTCAACACGCTTACCCAACAAGTTTTGACGGAAACGTCCCTGCTTACCCTTCAAAGAGTCTGACAAAGATTTCAATGGTCTATTCGACTCATTCTTCACAGCGTTGCTCTTACGAGAGTTATCGAACAGAGAGTCGACAGCCTCCTGCAACATACGCTTCTCATTACGCAAGATCACCTCTGGAGCTTTGATCTCGATGAGTCGCTTTAGACGGTTATTACGGATAATAACACGACGATAAAGGTCATTAAGATCCGATGTTGCAAAACGTCCTCCATCGAGTGGCACCAATGGGCGCAACTCTGGTGGAATAACTGGAACTACGTTCAACACCATCCACTCTGGCTTATTCTTCTCGCGAGATGTACGGAATGACTCGATAACGTTCAATCGCTTCAACGCCTCGCTCTTACGCTGCTGAGAGGTCTCTCTCATTGCGCGGTCACGAAGTGCGAAAGATACTGAATCAAGGTCGACTCTCTTCAAAAGAAGATCTACCGCCTCAGCACCCATCATTGCGACGAACTTATTTGGATCATCATCTGGAAGTTGTTGGTTTCCAGCTGGCAGCTGAGCCAACAGATCCAAATACTCCTTCTCCGAGAGTGTTCCAAGGTTCTCTTGACCCAACTCTGCGGCAGCTCCTACATTAATGATAACGTAACGCTCGTAGTAGATGATAGACTCCAACTTCTTTGTTGGGATTCCCAACAGATATCCAATCTTCGATGGCAAAGAGCGGAAGTACCAGATATGAACCACTGGCACAACCAACGAGATGTGTCCCATTCTCTCGCGACGCACCTTCTTCTCTGTAACCTCGACTCCACACCTATCGCAGACGATACCTTTGTAACGGATACGCTTATACTTACCGCAATGGCACTCGTAATCCTTTACTGGTCCGAAGATACGCTCACAGAACAATCCATCGCGCTCTGGCTTATAGGTACGGTAGTTGATAGTCTCAGGCTTTAAGACCTCACCGCTCGACTGTGACAAGATCTCCTCTGGAGATGCCAAGCCGATCGAAATCTGCTTGTAGCCACCTGTCTGTTTATTATCTCTATTATTGAATGACATATACCTTTAATATCTAAATTAATGAACTACTCTAACTTAACCGACAACGCCAAACCGCGTAGCTCGTGAAGCAAGACATTCATCGCCTCTGGAATACCTGGCTTAGGAAGAGTATCACCCTTAACAATAGCCTCATACGCCTTAGCGCGACCCATAACATCATCCGACTTGATAGTCAAGATCTCCTGTAGGATATTGGCAGCACCGAAGCCCTCCAATGCCCAAACCTCCATCTCTCCGAAACGCTGACCTCCAAATTGTGCCTTACCTCCAAGAGGCTGCTGAGTGATGAGTGAGTATGGTCCGATAGAACGGGCGTGCATCTTATCGTCGATCATGTGACCCAACTTAAGCATATATGTAACACCTACAGTTGCTGGCTGGTCAAACATCTCGCCCGTACCTCCATCATATAGGAATGTACGTCCACTATGTGGGATTCCAGCCTTAGCACCCAACTCATTGATATCGTCCAACGACGCACCATCGAAAATCGGTGTTGCAAATTTGCAGCCCAACTCCTTACCAGCCCATCCAAGAACTGACTCGAAGATCTGACCAAGGTTCATACGCGAAGGTACTCCCAGTGGGTTCAAACAGATATCGACAATCGATCCATCCTCCAAGAAAGGCATATCCTCATCGCGAACGATCTTCGCTACGATACCCTTATTTCCGTGACGACCCGCCATCTTATCTCCTACCTTCAACTTACGCTTCTTCGCAATGTAGACCTTCGCCAACTGGATAACTCCATTTTGTGGCAACTCATCTCCATTGAGCATATTATACTTCTCGCGTTTGATAGCTGCATCAGCACTCTTCCACTCTAAGGTATAGTTATTTACGATCTTCTCGATCTGAGAGTCTATCTCTGGCTGAGCTGTCCAGTGGCAACTTCCCAAGTTCAAGAAGCCCATCTCGACATTACTCTTATCGTCGCATACCAACTTCGAGATAGCATCGAACATGCTAGCTGTAAATTTAGTGCCAACAGGATACAACTCCACTCCGAAGTAGTCGGTTACGCTCTGAGAAGTCATTCCCGAAAGCAGATCACAAAGTTTGTCGATAAGACGCTTTGTAAGTGCAGCAACCTCGCCTGCAAACTTCTCATCCATCTTCTCCAACATCGCCTTCTCAACGCTCTTCGTGCGCTTGATATCCTTCGAAGCGCGAGCATAGAGGCGTGTATCGATAACAACACCATGAAGTGATGGTTGAGCCTTCAACGAAGCATCCTTAACATCTCCAGCCTTATCACCGAAGATCGCACGCAACAACTTCTCCTCTGGAGATGGGTCGCTCTCGCCCTTTGGTGTGATCTTTCCGATCAAGATATCTCCTGGGTGGATATTTGCTCCAATACGAACAATACCATTTGTATCCAAATCACGAGTCGCCTCCTCCGAAACATTCGGAATATCAGAGGTCAACTCCTCCACTCCACGTTTCGTGTCACGAACCTCCATGATATACTCATCGACATGAACCGAAGTGAAGATATCATCTCTCTGGATACGCTCCGAGATCACAATCGCATCCTCGAAGTTATAACCCTTCCAAGGCATGTATGCAACCTTCAAGTTACGTCCCAAAGCCAACTCTCCACCCTGTGTCGAGTAACCCTCAGTCAAGATCTGCCCCTTCTTAACCATCTCACCCGTAAGGACAATAGGTTTCAAGGTAACAGATGTATTCTGGTTCGTACGACGGTAACGTGGTAGATTATATGTTGTAATCTCTGGATCAAACGAACATAGAATCTCCTCTGCTGTACGCTCATACTTGATCTCGATACGAGTAGCATCCGAGAAGATAACCTCGCCATCCTTCTCCGCTACAACCTGGATACGGCTATCTCTAACCAAATCCTTCTCGATACCAGTTCCTACGATCGGTGCTTCGGTTGTAACCAATGGTACAGCCTGACGCATCATATTCGATCCCATAAGTGCACGATTCGCATCATCATGCTCCAAGAATGGGATAAGCGATGCCGCGATAGAGGCGATCTGGTTTGGTGCAACATCCATCAAGTGAAGCTCCGAAGAGTTCACAACTGGCACATCCGCACCTCCACGAGCCTTAATACGCTCTGGCTGCAAGAAGTTACCAGACTCATCAACTGGCATAAATGCCTGCGCAACGATCTTGCCCTCCTCCTCTTCAGCAGAGTAGTACTTAATATGTGAATTTTCAAGATCAACCTGTCCATTCTCAACCGCACGATATGGGGTCTCGATGAATCCCATAGGTGAGATCTTCGCAAATACACACAACGACGAGATCAATCCGATATTCGGACCCTCAGGAGACTCAATAGGACACAGACGACCATAGTGAGTATAGTGAACGTCACGAACCTCAAATCCTGCACGATCTCGCGAAAGACCTCCAGGTCCAAGTGCCGATAGACGACGCTTATGTGTGATCTCTGCCAATGGATTGATCTGATCCATGAACTGTGATAACTGACTCGTTCCGAAGAATGAGTTGATAACACTCGACAGAGTCTTTGCATTAATCAGATCAACTGGCGTAAAGACCTCGTTGTCTCTCACATTCATCCTCTCGCGGATAGTACGTGCCATTCTCACAAATCCTACTGAGAATTGGTTCGACAACTGCTCTCCAACGGTACGAACACGACGATTCGACAAGTGGTCGATATCATCTACCTCCGCCTTAGCGTTGATAAGCTGAATCAAATATTTAATGATCGCGATAATATCTTCGCGAGTCAATGTACGAGTCATTGGGTCTGTATCGAGCTCCAACTTCTTGTTGATACGATAACGACCCACCTCTCCCAAATCATAACGCTTATCTGAGAAGAATAGTTTGTCAATTACATCGCGCGCTGTAGCCTCATCTGGTGGCTCAGAGGCGCGCAACTGCCTATAGATATAGACAACAGCCTCCTTCTCCGAGTTACATGTATCCTTCTGGAGAGTATTATATATAATAGAGAAGTCAACACCTGTCAATGACTCCTTATGAAGCAAGATAGTCTTGGTGCCACTCTCAATAATGTCATCAATGTGCTCCTTCTCAAGCACAGTTTCGCGATCTACGATCACGTTATTTCGCTCGATAGAGACTACCTCACCAGTATCCTCATCTACGAAATCCTCAATCCAAGTCTGCAAAACTCTAGCCGCCAATTTGCGACCTACAGCCTTCTTAAGGTTTGCTTTATTCACCTTCACCTCATCGGCAAGATCAAAGATCTCGAGGATCTGTTGATCTGTCTCGAAGCCAATCGCACGCAACAGAGTTGTTACGGGCAACTTCTTCTTACGATCAATGTAGGCGTACATCACATTGTTGATGTCCGTTGCAAACTCAATCCACGATCCCTTGAATGGGATGATACGTGCAGAGTGGAGCTTTGTTCCATTTGTGTGCATGCTCTGACCAAAGAACACACCTGGTGAACGGTGCAACTGCGAAACAATTACACGCTCAGCACCATTAATGACAAATGTTCCACGCTCGGTCATATATGGGATAGTACCGAAGTAAACATCCTGTACCACAACGCCAAAATCTTCGTGGTCGTCATCGGTACAATACAACTTCAGCTTAGCCTTCAATGGCACGCTATAGCTGAGACCCCTCTCAACGCACTCGTCGATCGAGTAGCGAGGTGGGTCGATATAGTAATCGATAAACTCCAACACGAAGTTGTTGCGTGTATCTGTAATTGGGAAATTCTCCTGAAAAACACGATAAAGCCCCTCGCTCTTGCGATCGTCGGCCGTCGTATCCATCTGGAAAAAATCACGGAATGATTTGAGCTGTACCTCGAGCAGATCAGGATATGGAACTGGGTTCTTGATTGTCGAGAAGCTAACTCTCTGTTGTTGTTTTGTTGCGGACATCAGCAAATTCCAATTTTAGTTGATTGATGTGGTCTAGCTGGCACTTTAAGTAGTGTAAAACAATTATCGCCATATTTTTAAAAGCACTCTTGGAGCGATATTTTTCACTATTAAATCTTAGTATAGAATAACTATATTTTCGATTCAATAGCAAAAAATCTCATCTCTAATAGTACTCTTAAAAACATACCAATAATTATTTTACCCTACTTAGCACCTCCCTTTCTGGGATCGTGCTCTTTCAGACTACCTACTTCACTAGCCACTTCGTACTAATTGCCTCATGGAGTTCGAAAGATACCTCCTGAGGGTCCAACTTATATGCCAAAGAGTTAGCAGAGGTATATTTTCCCTCCGCTAATCTTTAGACGAGAAAAGGTATAGAGCTAATTACTTAGCTCTATACCTGAGTTTGAGTCTGGCGACACTTAATTACTTAAGCTCAACCTCTGCTCCTGCCTCCTCAAGCTGTGCCTTAACCTGCTCAGCCTCCTCTTTAGAGACACCCTCTTTAACTGCCTTAGGTGCGCCATCAACCAATGCCTTAGCATCACCCAATGAAAGACCAGCGATATCCTTAACTGCCTTGATAACCTGAAGTTTAGCCTGACCAGCTGACTTCAAGATAACATCAAATGCTGTCTGCTCTGCTGCTGCTGCCTCACCACCTGCTGCTGGAGCTGCTACTGCTACTGCTGCTGCTGCTGGCTCGATACCGTACTCCTCCTTAAGGATAGTTGCCAACTCGTTTACATCTTTAACTGTCAAGTTTACTAACTCTTCAGCCAACTTCTTTACATCTGCCATTGTTGTAATTGTATTAATTTTTATTTTTTTATTCTAATTGTTTTTTGATACGAACGCACCCTTTTTAAGTGCCCTCGCTACACATTAAACACTATATCGAGACCAAATCTACAAGGAGAATCCCCTCGCCTTCATCTCAAATAGATGCTTAAGCTCCTCTCTCCTCTAGTGCCTTTACGAGACCTGCAATCTTCTGACCTGCGCTACCCTGCAATGCAGAGATAACGTTCTTCGCTGGAGATTGAAGCAATGCAACAACGTCTGCGATAAGCTCGTCGCGACTCTTGATAGCACAAAGTGCATCGATCTGATCGTCACCAACATAGATACATCCCTCAGCAAAAGCAGCCTTCAAAACTGGCTTATCGCTCTTCTTGCGGAACTCCTTGATAAGAAGTGCTGGTGCTTTCGCACTCTGAGAGAACATAATAGAGGTTGAACCCTCCAATACTGATACTAACTCAGCCTCGGCTTTATCAGCCTTCTCCAACGCCTTGTTAAAAAGCGTGTTCTTAACAACTACCAACTTAACCTCTTTCTCGAAACACATGCGACGCAAAGATGCAGTCTGCTCAGCATTTAGAGACTCGATATTAGTGATATAGAAGTGAGGATACTCGTTGAGTTGAGCCACAAGACCCTCAATGAGAGCCGTCTTTTGTTCTTTTGTCATCTCTTATTCTCCTCCCTTATTTTGTTTCAATTGATTTAGTATCGATCATAACACCTGGGCTCATTGTTGTTGAGAGATAGATACTCTTAACATATGTTCCCTTTGCAGCAGCTGGCTTTAGCTTGATGATTGTTGAAAGGAACTCTTGAGCATTCTCAACGATCTTCTCAACCTCAAATGAAGCCTTACCTACAGCAGTGTGTACAATTCCGAACTTATCGACCTTGAAGTCGATCTTTCCCGCTTTTACCTCCTTTACGGCTTTGCCTACCTCCATTGTAACAGTACCTGTCTTTGGATTTGGCATCAAACCGCGAGGACCCAAAATACGACCTAGTGCTCCAACCTTACCCATAACGTTTGGTGTTGTGATGATAACATCTACATCAGTCCAACCTGACTTGATCTTATCAACGTACTCATCCAAACCTACGAAGTCAGCACCCGCAGCCTTAGCCTCTTCCTCCTTCTCAGGTGTACAAAGTACGAGTACTCGTACATCCTTACCTGTTCCGTTTGGAAGTGTAACTACACCACGTACCATTTGATTCGCCTTACGTGGGTCTACACCCAAACGTACGTCGATATCAACCGAAGCATCAAATTTCGTAAAGGTAATCTCCTTGAGAAGAGCGGCTGCCTCAGATAGCTTGTAAGCCTTTCCAGCTTCAACCTTTGCGTAGGCAATTTTTTGATTTTTTGTCAACTTACTCATCTTGAATTCAATTACATATTAGGAAATTCGCCAACGACTGTGAGTCCCATACTGCGAGCAGTACCGGCAACCATACGCATAGCAGCCTCAACTGTGAAGCAATTCATATCAGGCATCTTGTCCTGAGCGATTACTCTAATCTGATCCCATGTCACTTCACCAACCTTGTTACGGTTTGGCTGTGCAGAACCAGATTTGATGCCAGCGGCATCCTTTAGCTGAATGGCTACAGGTGGTTGTTTAACAACGAAGTCGAATGACTTGTCGCTATAAACCGTGATGATGACTGGAAGAACCTTTCCTGCTCTGTCCTGTGTGCGCGCGTTGAACTGCTTACAGAAGTCCATGATATTGACTCCTTTAGAACCCAAAGCTGGTCCCACTGGGGGAGAAGGATTGGCGGCACCACCTTTTATCTGCAATTTAATAAATGCAGCAACCTCTTTTGCCATAATTTTTCCTTATTATTCTTTTTCTACTTGTGTGAAACCCAACTCCATAGGAGTTTTGCGTCCAAATATCTTTACAGATACTGTGAGTTTCTTACGCTCATCATCGACGACCTCGATAATACCTTGGAAGCTCGAGAACGGACCGTCTGTAACCTTGACAGTCTCGCCAACAAAGAATGGTGTTTCGTTTTCTGCCTCTTGTACAAGCATCTCGTCGACACGTCCAAGAATCCTCGCCACCTCATCTGTACGCAAAGGCGTAGCTTTCATCTGACGACTATCCTCTTTGGTGTCACCCAAAAAACCTAGAACATTTGGAATATTACGAATTATAGTTGGGATGTGGCCTGTAAAAGCGGCCTCAATCAATACATAACCAGGGTAAGAGACCTTATCTTTTGAATATTTCTTACCGTTGCGGATCGTATAGACCTTCTCTGTTGGGATCAAAACCTGCGAGATATAATCCTGCAAATTCTGGTGACGGATCTCTACCTCGATAGACTCCTTCACCTTATTCTCCTTACCTCCAATAGCCCTTACGACATACCACTGCTTAGAAACTTCACTCATCTCTATTTACCTCTCTTCTGAATTAAATTATCCTGCGATGTTACCCAAGACCTTATAGATAGATCCCATAACACCCTCAAAAGACAAATCCATAGCCAAAATCACAACAGCAAAGATCGCCGTTGCAACCATCACAACAACTGTCGAACTCTGTAATTGAGTAAGAGATGGCCAAGATACCTTGGTCACCAACTCATTATATGAATCTTTGATGTAATTAATCATTGCTATTTATACTGTTAAATTGGCAGGAGCAGAGGGATTCGAACCCCCATCAATGGTTTTGGAGACCACTATTCTACCCTTGAACTATGCTCCTAAAATAGGGTTGGAGAGAGACTCTCTGCTCCAACCCCTATATTTCGAAGTACTCATTTTGCCTCGCAAGTTAACTTCGTAACTCGCTAAGTATGAGAGACCTCGTCAGAATTACTCTACGATCTCGATTACCTGACCTGCACCTACTGTACGTCCACCCTCGCGGATTGCGAAACGGAGACCATCGTTAAGGGCTACTGGGTAGATCAAAGTTACTGTGATAGTAACGTGGTCACCTGGCATGATCATATCTACTCCCTCTGGAAGAGTTACCTCTCCTGTGATATCCATTGTACGAAGGTAGAACTGAGGACGATACTTGTTGTGGAATGGTGTGTGACGACCACCCTCCTCTTTCTTCAAGATATAAACCTCTGCCTTGAAGATAGTATGTGGAGTTGTTGAACCTGGCTTAGCAACAACCATACCGCGCTTAACCTCGTTCTTGTCGATACCGCGCATCAAAAGACCTACGTTATCTCCAGCCTCTCCCTGATCTAGAAGCTTACGGAACATCTCAACACCTGTACAAGTAGATGAAAGAGTCTTGTCAAGACCTACGATCTCAACTGGATCTCCAACGTGTACGATACCTGTCTCGATACGTCCTGTGATTACTGTTCCACGACCTGTGATTGAGAATACGTCCTCGATTGGCATCAAGAATGGCTTCTCGTTCTCACGTGTTGGGATTGGAATATACTCATCAACTGCGTTCATAAGCTCCATGATCTTCTCAACCCATGATGGCTCGTCGTTAAGTCCACCAAGTGCAGATCCACGGATAACTGGTGCGTTGTCACCATCGAACTCGTACTTGCTAAGAAGGTCACGAACCTCCATCTCTACAAGGTCAAGCATCTCTGGATCATCAACCATATCACACTTATTCAAGAAAACTACGATCTTTGGTACGTTTACCTGGCGAGCAAGAAGAACGTGCTCGTTAGTCTGAGGCATAGGACCGTCAGTTGCAGCAACTACAAGGATTGCACCATCCATCTGAGCAGCTCCAGTAACCATGTTCTTTACGTAATCCGCGTGACCTGGGCAATCTACGTGAGCGTAGTGACGGTTAGCAGTCTGATACTCAACGTGAGCTGTGTTGATAGTGATACCACGCTCCTTCTCCTCAGGTGCGTTATCGATAGAGTCGAATGAACGCTTCTCTGAAAGACCTGCGTTAGCAAGTACAGTTGTGATAGCTGCTGTAAGAGTTGTCTTACCGTGGTCAACGTGACCGATAGTACCGATGTTCACGTGAGGTTTCGAACGATCGAATTTTTCTTTTGCCATAGTTGTAAAAGTTAATTTTATTTAAAATTTTTCTCTTTATTTATTCCTTATTGCTGCACCACCTACATTAGGTACAACGCGTAGTATCTTAACAAATATACGAGTAACGCAAAGTCCACCCTTTATATTAGAGTGGCTTACATCACGCGTTGATCTTTTTGTGAGCGGAAGACGAGTCTCGAACTCGCAACCCTTAGCTTGGAAGGCTAATGCTCTACCAATTGAGCTACTTCCGCAAAAAGAAATAATATAATTTTAAGGAGACATGCCCCACAACCTCTTTTGAGATTGTATCGTCTAGCGCACTTCAATTTTAAACATTAAGATCACCTAATAATAGCAACCCCTATTAACTTTAGCACCTACGATCATTGTGTGGGAAGTGATGGATTCGAACCACCGTAAGCGTAAGCTAGCAGATTTACAGTCTGCCCCATTTGGCCACTCTGGTAACTTCCCTTCGAATTTGTCACTGACATTCTATTTGAGCCGATGGAGGGATTCGAACCCCCGACCAGCTGATTACAAATCAGCTGCTCTGGCCAACTGAGCTACATCGGCGTTGGACTTTTTCGTGATGCAAAGGTATGAATAAAATTTTATAATCCAAATTATTTTTGAATTATTTTCAAACTTTCCTTAAAATCAAAGAACTTTCGAGCTGAATCAACCTTTGCAGAGGCGTTTCATTCTGCGTTGTGTTTCAAATCGGTGACAAATATATAACCTATTTTGGAGATATGCAACTTTTAGGTGACTTTTTTTATCTATTTTATTTCGTTGGAGTCTGATATAAATATAATAAACCTTTGTAATACGCTGTAATATACCAGATTATATGTATTTGCAAAACCAGGGGCTTACTTTTACCGATAACCCCACTTGAGATACGAAATTGAAAATTTCGTCATCCTGAACTTGTTTCAGGATCTCAGCAAATGACAATGCAACCTATATAATATACTAAAACACAATAGTTTAATTAATGATGCAGGGATCCTGAAACAAGTTCAGGATGACGAAATTTTCAATTTCGTATCTCACATGGGACTGCTAGGAAAGTTTTATCGGAGAATAATATTTTTATTCATTGTTTCACTCTCCGCTGAGCTAATTAAAAAGAGGTGCAACCTGATTAATGGTCACACCTCTCAAAATTCGAGTTTAATAAAAACTACTCTGCCTCGATAGCTGAAGTTGGGCAAGCTCCTGCGCATGCACCACAATCGATACAAGCTGAAGCGTCGATAACATAAAGATCTCCTGCCGAGATTGCCTCTACTGGACACTCGTCAATACATGTGCCACATGCGATACATGCATCTGTAATTTTGTAAGCCATTGTTTTATTTTTTTAATGTGTGTGTTTTTTATTTTGAGTCTACTCTCATAAACCCTATACAAAGGTAGGAATTTATTTGATAATATCAAATCCTGTGTAAGGAATTAATACCTCAGGTATGCAAATTCCATCCTCTGTCTGGTTATTCTCCAATAATGCTGCCACAATACGTGGAAGTGCAAGCGACGATCCATTAAGAGTGTGCGCCAACTGGCTCTTCTTATCTGCACCCTTGAAGCGAAGTTTTAGGCGATTTGCCTGAAACGACTCGAAGTTTGAGACCGAAGAGACCTCCAACCAACGATCCTGAGCTGCCGAATAGACCTCGAAGTCATATGTCAACGCCGAGGTGAAACTCATATCCCCTCCGCAAAGGCGCAAGATACGATATGGAAGCCCCAAAGATTTCACAATACTCTCCACATGTGCAACCATTGCATCCAAAGCCTCATAAGATGAATCTGGGTGTGCAACCTGAACGATCTCCACCTTGTCGAATTGGTGTAGGCGATTTAGACCGCGAACATCCTTACCATAAGAGCCAGCCTCGCGACGGAAACATGGAGTATAAGCGGTCATTTTAATTGGCAATTCGCGCTCTTCGAGGATAACATCGCGGAAGATATTTGTCACTGGCACCTCTGCTGTTGGAACCAAATACATATTATCTATTGTTGCATGGTACATCTGCCCCTCCTTATCTGGAAGCTGACCTGTTCCAAAGCCCGATGCCTCATTTACCAATACTGGAGGCTCGATCTCTTGGTATCCAGCTGCTGTATTGCAATCAAGGAAGTAGTTGATAAGTGCGCGCTGAAGTCTTGCACCCTTACCTTTATAGACTGGGAATCCTGCTCCTGTGAGCTTCACACCCAAATCAAAGTCGATAATATCGTACTTTGAGGTTAGCTCCCAATGTGGTTGAGCATTTGCAGGGAGATTCAAAGCGACCTCCTCTAGCTTTACGACAACATTATCCTCCGCTACGCGACCCTCTGGAACGATATCAGCTGGGAAGTTCGGAAGCAATACTATATTCGATTGCAACTCTTCACCCACCTGCTTAGCCTCATCGCTCAACTGCGATGAACGCTCCTTTAGGGCAGCCACTTGAGCCTTCATTGACTCCGCTGCCTCCTTATCACCCTTTGCCATTAAGCCTCCGATCTGCTTTGCGGCTCTATTCTGCTCCGCTAGACAGTTGTCGAGTTCAGACTGAATCGCCTTACGACGATCATCCAAGCTCTCGATTGCATCTATGATTGGAGCTGCGTCGACTCCTTTTTTTGCAAGACGTGACTCCGCCTCTACGCGATTATCTCTGATCTGTTTGAGCGTTAACATGGTTCTCTTTTGCTTTTAAACTTTAATGACAACAAAGGTATAAAAAATATTTTGAATTAGATGAATCTACTCGTTTTTAACAAAAATTTTGTACCTTTGTTACAGATAAGTAGTGAAAAACAATTATTGCCATATTTTTAAAAGCACTCTTGGCGTGATATTTTTCACTATTAAATCTCAATGTAGAACCACTATATTTTCAATTCAATAGCAAAAAATCTCATCTCCAATAGCACTCTTAAAAATACACCAATAATTATTTTACACTACTTAAACTATATTACCTATATTTATATATGTAGGCATATAAATACAAAACGAAAAAAAATGGCAACAGAGAGATATACACTTCACGAAGTCAAAACGCAAAAAGATGAGCGTGAATTTCTACACTTCCCGAAGAAGATCTATAAAGATAGCGAATATTGGGTATGTCCGATTGACGACGACATCAAAAAGATCTTTAACCCCAAGACAAATATCCTCTTCGAGGGTGGCGAGGCTATTCGTTGGATAGCTCGCGATAGTTCCACTGGCGAGGTGGTGGGTCGTATCGCTGCATTCTACAACAACGAAAAGGCGAAACTAGAGACTCAACTCACTGGAGGTTGTGGTTTCTTCGAGGTGATTCAGAGCGAGGAGGTTGCACATATGTTGTTCGATGCAGCAAGGCTCTGGTTGGTGGATCACGGCATGGAGGCGATGGATGGCCCGATCAACTTCGGACAGCGTGATGCTTGGTGGGGACTTTTGGTCGAGGGCTTCGATTATGAGCCACTCTACGAGAATCCATATAACCCACCATACTATCAAGCATACTTCGAGAGCTACGGATTCCAGAACTACTTCAACCAAAACACATATCTTTGGAGATGCTGCGACGACGATGTAAATCAATGGGTTCACGACCGTGCAGCTCGACTTCATGAGACCCCTGGATATACATTCCGCACCATAGATATGAATGATTTGGAGGGTGAGGCTGAGAAGTTCCGTGTAATCTACAACAAGGCGTGGGCACTATTTGAGGGTGTTCCAGAGCTATCGAAAGAGGATGCGCTCAAGATCATGATGACGATGAAACCTATCATCGATCCAGATATCATCTTCTTTGGTTATCTCAACGGAGAACCAATCTCGTTCTATATTATGGTGCCAGATCTAAATCGTATCTTCAAGAAGTTCAACGGCAAGCTCGGTATTGTTGAGAAGCTACGCCTGATGTGGGATTTGAAGGTCTCGAAGAGTTGTGATCGTATCTTTGGTGTTATCTTCGGTGTAACGCCCGAACTACGCGGCAGAGGTGTTGAGTCGGGTATGATGCAGGCGGTTTTGGATCAATATATTCGTACACCGCGCAACCACTATAAGACTTTGGAGTTGGCGTGGATTGGGGATTTCAACCCTGTTATGAACCGTATGGTTGAGACATATGTTGGAGCTACGCGCCATAAGATGCACACTACATATCGTTATCTGTTTGATCGCGAGGCGGAGTTTAAGCGTTGCCCAAGAATGGGATTTAAGAAGCCAGAATAAATTAGCTCCGCGGAGAGCACTCCGCCCGCCAGAGGCAGTTCGCAAAGCTACCCTCGCTCTCTCTGAAAATAAGGAGATTTTTGCAAAAAATATCCACAGAGAGCGAAATACAACAAAGGTATTATCTTTGTGCCCGAGATTTAGTTTCACTAAATTCGGGAGATCCTGAATCAAGTTCAGGATGACGAATCCGTTGGATTCGATAACATGGTGCCAATAAAATTTCCACCACGTTTTATCTATCAAACACCTGTTTATCGAACACAAAAACAAGTCCGAAACAGTGTTCCGTGTGGAACATATAGAAAGAGAGAGTGCTGAAAACGTTATTCAGCACTCTCTCTCTTTTTTATTTTATGTATGACTTAACAGCATCCGCGACCCTCTCACCATCCAATGCAGCGGAGATGATACCTCCTGCGTAGCCTGCCCCCTCGCCCGTCGGGAAGAGACCTTCGAGGGTTATATGCATCAAACTATCGGGATCACGCGGAACTCGCACCGCCGATGACGTGCGCGATTCAACACCCAAAACCAGAGCCTCATTCGAGGTGAATCCTCGCATTCTACGTCCAAACTCCGTAAGACCTCCACGAAGTGAGTCCCCAATAAATTTTGGCAACCAGCGATCCAATCGAGATGGCGTAACCCCTGGGATATAGGAGGTCGACGCTAAAGATTTAGAGGCTTTGCCCGCCACAAAATCGGCAACGCCTTGCGCTGGAGCAACCTGACGATCACCTCCATTTTGACGTGCGAGGTGCTCCAACTCCTTCTGGAATTTGAGACCTGCCAACTCACCCCACTCTTCGCGCAGATGGGCAAAATCATCGAGTCGTACCTCGGTAACAAGCCCTGAATTTGCAAATTTTGATCCTCGGTCACTTGGTGACATTCCATTCACCACACTCTCTGTGGCATCTGTCATTGCAGGGACAATAAATCCTCCTGGGCACATACAGAATGAGTAGACACCACGACCTCGCTGCTGACTCACCAACGAATAGCTCGCCGCTGGAAGATACTCACCTCGCGATTCACAATGATACTGTATTGAGTCGATCATCGCCTGTGGATGTTCGATTCTCACCCCCATTGCAAAGGGTTTCGCCTCTATTGCAACATTTTTTTTGTGTAGTAGCTCATAGATATCCGCTGCCGAGTGCCCTGCGGCAAGGATCACCGCTGCACCCTCGATCAACTCTTCGCCACAATATACACCTCGAAGCCTCTTATCCTTAATAAACAGATCGGTGACACATCTCTCAAAGTGAACCTCTCCTCCACAATCGACTATTCGCTGCTTGATATTGGTCATTATTCGAGGTAGTTTATCTGTTCCGATATGTGGATGCGCCTCGAATAGTATCTCTGGAGTTGCACCATGGAATACCAGAGTCTGGAGTGCCTTATTATAATCACCTCGCTTCTTGGAGCGTGTATAGAGCTTTCCATCCGAGAATGTACCTGCCCCACCCTCTCCAAAGGCGTAGTTAGAGTTTGGATCTACCGCCTCACCTCTATTAATCTGCGCCACATCAACCTTTCTCTTCGAGACATCGTGACCTCGCTCAACAACGATTGGCTTCAACCCCAACTCAATTAATCGAAGCGCGGCAAACAACCCTGCGGGCCCCGATCCAATAACTATCACCTCTGTCGATTTCGAGACATCCGAGTAGTCGAAATGGATCGGCTTTGGCTGCTCCTCTTGGTCGATATAGACCTCGAGGGTGAGATTCACCTTCACCGCCCTTTGGCGTGCATCTATTGAGCGTTTTACAACTCTGATTAGAGCTACATCGCCTATAGGGATATTGAGTCGTCGCGCTGCGAGCGTGGTGTATAGTTTGGAGTCTACCGCCTGCTTTGGCGATAATACTAGAGTTACTTTTTGTGGCATATGATAAAAATCTTTTTGCAAAGATACGAAAAAGGGTGACAACTTTCGTCATCACCCTCATCTATTTTGCACCATGTATCGGCTCTAAAAGAGCCGTCATCCTGAACTTGATTCAGGATCTCCCGAATTTCGCCAAAGGTGAAATCTAGGGGACATAAGTAGTGTAAAACAATTATCGCCATATTTTAAAAGTACTCTTGGAGCGATATTTTTCACTATTGAATCTCAATGTAGAACCACTATATTTTCAATTCAATAGCAAAAAATCTCATCTCCAATAGCACTCTTAAAACACACCAATAATTAGTTTACCCTACTTAGTTAAACTTTTTTTGCACTTTAACTCTCAACGTGCCCTCTTCGTGCCCGAGATTTAGTTTCACTAAATTCGGGAGATCCTGAATCAAGTTCAGGATGACGAAATTTTCAATTTCGTATCTCAAGTGTGACTGCTAGAAAAATCTATCAGACAACTAATCAATCAAGCTCAAGATGACAAATCCGTTAAATTCGCTAAAGCAATCAATTTCAAATACTACTCCTCACCAAGGATCTCCAACATCTTGATAGCTGCTGTCGAGATTGGTGTTCCAGGCCCGAAGATCGCTGCTGCACCATCCTTATACAACTGATCGTAATCCTGAGCTGGAATAACTCCTCCTACGATAACTACGATATCCTCGCGTCCTAGCTTTGTAAGCTCCTCGATGATCTGAGGTACAAGTGTCAAGTGACCTGCCGCCAACGACGATACTCCAACAACGTGAACATCGTTCTCTACAGCCTGCTTTGCAGCCTCGGCTGGAGTCTGGAACAATGGTCCCATATCGACATCAAATCCGATATCTGCATATCCTGTAGCTACGACCTTAGCTCCACGGTCGTGTCCATCTTGACCCAACTTAGCGATCATGATACGTGGCTGACGACCCTCGCGCTTAGCGAATGAAGCTGCCATCTGAGTTGCCTTCTGGAAGGCTGCATCTGTCTTCACCTCTGAACTATAAATACCTGAAATTGAACGAATAACTGCTTGGTAGCGACCAACGATCTCCTCGCAAGCGTCAGAGATCTCACCAAGTGAAGCACGAAGCTGTGCAGCCTCAACTGCCAACGCCAACAAGTTGCCCTCACCTGTCTTAACACACTCTGTGATCTTAGCCAAAGCAGCCTTAACAGCAGCCTCATCACGACCAGCACGAAGTGCATTCAAACGCTCGATCTGGCTCAAACGAACCGCTGTGTTATCTACAGCCAAGATATCGATTGGATCCTCCTTCTCAAGACGGTACTCATTGATACCGATGATCTTCTCGTTT
The DNA here is from genome assembly GCA_047174275.1 of Rikenellaceae bacterium. Classification (GTDB taxonomy): domain Bacteria; phylum Bacteroidota; class Bacteroidia; order Bacteroidales; family Rikenellaceae; genus Alistipes. The sequence continues at coordinate 34,384 of JBCQUC010000009.1, forward strand.
CCAGAGTCGATACGAGCCTGCTTGCGAGCTGAAGCCTCCTCGATACGCATCTTTGGAAGGCCAGTCTCGATAGCCTTAGCCATTCCGCCTAGCTCCTCAACCTCTTGGATAAGTGCCCAAGCCTTATCTGCGATCTCCTTAGTCAAAGACTCGATATAGTAAGAACCTGCCCATGGGTCAACCTCCTTACAGATTTGAGTCTCCTCTTGGATGTAGATTTGGGTGTTACGTGCGATACGAGCCGAGAAATCTGTTGGAAGCGCGATCGCCTCATCCAACGCATTTGTGTGCAATGACTGAGTGTGACCCAACGCTGCACCCATCGCCTCAATAGCTGTACGAGCTACATTGTTGAATGGATCTTGCTCTGTAAGTGACCATCCAGAAGTCTGAGAGTGGGTACGCAACGCCAAAGATTTAGGGTTCTGAGGGTTGAACTGCTTCACGATCTTAGCCCACAACATACGTGCTGCACGCATCTTCGCGATCTCCATGAAGTGGTTCATACCGATAGCCCAGAAGAATGACAAACGTGGCGCGAACGAGTCGATCGACATACCAGCGTTAACTCCTGCACGAAGATACTCCAAACCATCTGCCAAAGTGTAAGCAAGCTCGATATCTGCTGTAGCACCTGCCTCCTGCATGTGGTATCCAGAGATCGAAATCGAGTTGAACTTAGGCATATTCTGTGATGTATACTCAAAGATATCAGCGATAACCTTCATCGAGAACTTAGGTGGGTAGATATATGTGTTACGCACCATGAACTCCTTCAAGATATCGTTCTGGATTGTTCCAGCCAACTGATCCAAAGTACACCCCTGCTCAAGACCTGTAACGATATAGAATGCAAGTACAGGAAGAACCGCACCATTCATCGTCATAGATACAGACATCTTATCCAATGGGATACCGTTGAAGAGAACCTTCATATCCTCTACCGAGCAGATAGATACTCCAGCCTTACCTACGTCACCAACCACACGTGGGTGGTCAGCATCATATCCGCGGTGAGTTGCCAAGTCGAATGCTACCGAAAGACCCTTCTGTCCAGCAGCCAAGTTACGACGATAGAATGCGTTAGACTCATCAGCTGTAGAGAATCCTGCATACTGACGAACTGTCCAAGGGCGCATTACATACATTGTAGAGTATGGTCCACGCAAGAATGGTGCGATACCAGCAGCGTAGTTAAGGTGCTCCATGCCCTCTAGATCATCAGCTGAGTAGCTCTTCTTTACAGAGATCTGCTCCGCAGTGAGCCAATTGCCATCACCCTCGTGTTTGTTTGTGCCGCAGCAACTTGCGTTAGCTCCAGCAGTATAATTAATATCTGAAAATTTTGCTCTCATTATTTCCCAAGTTCTTTAGTATATGACTTCAATGTCTCCAATACGTTGCTCTTAACATTGATAAAGTTGGTGATGCCCTGAGCCTCAAGCTCCGCTGCACATGCTGGTGCTCCTGCAACAACTAATGTAGCTGCACCTGCCAAAAGATCTTTGATCTGTGGTGCAAGAGTAGCGTAGTCATCATCAGACGAACATACAACAACGATATCTGCCTTAGCAGCCTTAGCAGCCTCAACACCCTCCTCAACAGATTTGAAGTATGTGTTATCCACAACCTTGATACCTGCACAAGCGAAGAAGTTACAAGCGAACTGTGAACGAGCGCGTGCCATTCCCAAGTTACCACATGTAAGCATAAATGCCTGCATCTCCTTACCAGATTTGTCAACCTCGAAACGCATCTGCTCGAATGCCATAGATCCGCGGTATGGAGTAAGTACGTTACCCTCCGACTCTGTGCGAGTAACCGCCTCGGCAGTCAACGCCTCAGATGCAGTCTCTGTGAAGTTAGGGTATTGGTTTGCTCCAAGCAAGATCTGACGACGAGTTGCGATGTTTTTGTCCTTCTTTGCAGCCGAAGCCTTAACTGTATCTACGATAAATCCTTCAGCGTGAGCAGCGCGATATCCGCCCTTATTCTCAACCTCGCAGAACAACTTCCAAGCTGCATCAGCGATGCTCTGAGTAAGAGTCTCGATATAGTAAGATCCACCCGCTGGGTCAACCACCTGATCGAAGTGAGACTCATGCTTCAACAGTAGCTCTACGTTACGAGCGATACGCTTGGAGAAGTCATCTGCCTTTGCGTAAGAGTGGTCGAATGGAAGAACCTCCAACGATACAACACCTGCCAAAGCAGCCGACATAGCCTCTGTTGTTCCACGAAGCATATTTACATATGGGTCGTAAGCTGTCTGGTTCCAAGCAGAAGTTACAGCGTGAACACGCATCTTAGCGGCGCAACCCTTAGATGGAGCGTAAGTCTTAACGATTGTAGCCCACAACAAACGAGCTGCACGGAACTTAGCGATCTCCATAAAGTAGTTCGACGATACACCCATCTCGAAACGCATAGTGTGTGAGATCTTGTCGATCGAAACACCACACTCCAAAAGGCGAACGATATAGTCATGACCAGCAGCCAAAGTGAATGCCAGCTCCTCAACGATTGTCGATCCCGAGTTCGAGAACAACGATCCGTGAACTGTAACAACACTCATATGGTGGTATCCAGCAGCTTTATTGATAAGTTCAACTACACGCTCATAGCACTTAGCACCATCGCCACCGCAACGATAATCTCCCTTAGCGGTAAGATCTTGAACCATAGGGTCAACCTCGAAGTTCATGTGGATAGAGCCCTTCTCAACACCCTCTCTCTCGAACTTAGCAAGAACTAAGTCCGCAGTGTTAGAGATGTGGCGACCACCGAAAGAGATGTGGACTGCTGGAAGGTGGATTCCTGCCAACAAAGTGTCAACATCAGTAGCTGAGATACCCCCCTCTGGGATTGTGAATCCGATCGAGTCAACACCCTTCATCAAAAGCTCCAACGCCTCAGCATTAGCCTCAGCAGCTGTTGTGATCTCGATTGTCTGGTGTACTCTCCAGCTATTGTTTCCGCATATTCCACGAACGAATGGGAACTGTCCTGCCTCAGTTCCTAGGAACTTGATGTTTTGAAGGTCTTCGGCGCGATAGTATGGACGCACGTTGATTCCCTCTGGAGATTTCCAGACCAACTTACGATCATAGTCTGCACCCTTGAGGTCTTTGTTGATTACGCTCTCCCACTGCTCCGTAGAGATAGCTGGGAACTCCGCAAAGAGACTCTCTTGTTTGGTGTTTGTCATAACTTTATTATGGTTTAATTGTAATTGTATAAATCTATAAAAGTCCTATCAAAATTACACTTTTAGATTTCAAAGGTATAAAAAAAGAGTATACATGGTGCAAAATTTCCAATATATTTGACCATTAAATAAGTTATTTTTAGTAATTTAGCACTCGGATTTGCTTATGTTGCTATTTTAAGCAAACCAGTGCAAATATAACAAAACCTAAAATAATAACTATGATGAAATTAAAAAAGAGACTCTTTGCACCTATATTAATATGTGGTGCGATTCTATCAAGCGTATTTGCCCTGCAAGCTGCACCTGGCGAGAAGGTAAAGGCACAAAAAATCGTCACCACTGAGTATGGTGATATATCGGTCGGAATCCTAATTCCAGATCGCGGAATGGCAGACCCTCATGTCTGGATCGAGAATGGCAGGTTATATGTATTCTGCGGACACGACAAGAGCTGGGAGCCTGTGAATGATTGGATCATGGATAGCTGGCAATTATGGAGCACCAAGGATCTTACAAATTGGCAACATGAGTATACGATCCACCCGACAGATTCATATATCGGAGATCAGCCAAACTGCTGGGCTGGAGACCTTTGCGAAAGAAATGGCAAATATTATTGGTTCTTCTCGAACAAGAATATTAATACGGGTGTGATGGTGGCAGACAAAATCACTGGCCCATATACCGATCTACTTGGTAAACCGCTCTTAGAGGAGGATCTAACCCCTGTCCATGAGTATGACCCTGAGATCTTTGTCGATGAAGAGGGTGAGTATCATATCTGTTTCGGTGCAGGAACTTACTATATGGCGCGTCTCGCTCCAGACATGAAATCACTCCTTGATAAGCCTCGCGCAATCATGATCCAAGATAAGGAGGGCAACAGAATGGGAACAGGCGACAAACCTACACTCTTCAAGCGTAATGAGTGGTACTATTTGGTGTGTGGTGACAGATATAGCATGTCGAAGAACCTCTATGGTCCATACACATTTCAAGGCAGCATGGGAGTTGGTGCACACTGTAGCTTCTTCGAGTGGGAGGGCACATGGTACAAGATCCACGAGACGAGCGACACCAACAACTTCTATCGCGGTATTGGGTTGCAGCCAGTATACTTCAACGAGGATGGAACAATGTTCCACGCAGAGACACGCGCTTCGCACCCTGGAAATGGACGTGACTTCACATTCGAATCGACAGAGATGGGATGGCATGCCGATTCAGGTACTACACTCGAATATGACAAGAAAAAGGAGAGTATAAAGGGTGTGATCTCGGCAAAGGGGGCAGCGATCGAGAGTGCTGTATATATCAATGCAAACACAAAGGCACTAAAGAGTGTGAAGCTCGAAATTCGCAACGAAACCCCATCGACAAAGCTACGTGTTGGATTGGGGTCAGTCTACAAGGCTAAACTATTCTGGAAGGAGCACTCGCCATTTTATGATTGGAGCAAGGGGTCGTTTGTGGAGGTTGATATTGAGCCAAACAGCAAAAAGATGCAGCAGATTGAGGTTCCGATCTCTCAATTCAAGGAGTTAGATGAGGTCTTGATGCAGGTACGTATCGAGCCAGCAACGGAGGCTTCGAGCGGTAAGTGGGAGATTGACAATTTGATTGTTAGGTAACAATAGAAAAAATTAGTATCTTTGTCGCAAAATATTTTGCAAATGGTACTAAATTACGATACAATAGTTGTGGGGGCAGGTCACGCAGGTTGCGAGGCTGCCCTCGCTGCATCTAGGTTGGGGGCAAAAACCCTTCTAATCACCCAAGATATGACCAAATTTGCCAATATGTCGTGCAACCCAGCGGTGGGAGGTGTGGCAAAGGGGCAGATTGTGCGCGAAATTGATGCGTTGGGTGGCGAGATGGGGCGTATTACTGACTTTAGTACTATACAGTTTAGGATGTTGAACCGCTCGAAAGGGGCTGCTATGTGGTCGCCTCGTGCTCAGTGTGACAAAGCTCGTTTCTCGACTGAGTGGCGACGCACATTGGAACTTCAGAAAGGTCTGTTTTTGTGGCAGGATAGTGTTGTGGATATCCTCTTCGATGGGGATAAAATCGCAGGCGTTCGCACACAGATGGGGGTTAAATTTGAGTGCAAGACATTGGTGCTTACGAGTGGTACATTTATGGGTGGACTCATGCACTGTGGCGAGTCTCAAGCAGCTGGCGGACGCGCAGGAGATCAAAACTCAGTTGGAGTTACGGAGTCGTTGGTAGCGAAAGGTTTCGAGGCTGGAAGAATGAAGACTGGAACACCTGCTCGTCTCGACTCCAGAACTATTAATTTCGAGAAGTTAGAGCCTCAATCGGGGGATGACACTCCATCGAAGTTCTCATATTCATCTTCGACAAAGGCGGTTGAGGATCAGATGCCTTGTTATTTAATATATACCTCGAAGGAGGTGCACGACACTCTACGCACAGGATTCGACCGCTCCCCTCTCTTCAATGGAATAATCAAGGGTATTGGACCTCGATACTGTCCATCAATCGAGGATAAACTCAGAACATTTGCCGATAAAGATCAACATCAACTCTTCCTAGAGCCAGAGGGTCGCGACACCACAGAGTACTATCTCAATGGCTTTTCGTCGTCGCTTCCGTGGGAGGTTCAGATGGAGGCGTTGGGCAAGATCAAGGGGTTTGAGGATCTACATATCTTTAGACCAGGTTACGCTATCGAGTATGACTACTTTCCACCGACACAGCTCCATCCATCGTTGGAGACAAAGTTAATCGAGGGGTTATACTTTGCAGGGCAGATCAACGGAACGACAGGCTATGAGGAGGCGGCAGCTCAGGGGCTGATCGCTGGAATCAACGCTACACGAAAGAGCAAAGGGCTCGACCCATTGATCCTCTCGCGAGACGAGGCGTATATTGGGGTGTTGATTGATGATCTGGTTAACAAAGGGGTTGATGAGCCATATAGAATGTTTACATCGCGTGCGGAGCATCGTATACTTCTGCGCCAAGACAATGCAGATTTGAGGTTGACTCCAAAGGGTCGCGAGATTGGACTTGTGGCAGATCAGATGTGGAGCGAGTTCGAGGCTAAGCGCGATACAATTGAGGGGCTTATAGAGCTACTTGCAACGACAAGTGTCAAGGCTGCTCAGGTTACGGAGTATTTGACATCGCTCGGACAAGAGCCGATCACCCAAGGGCGTAAGGCTTGTGATCTGCTCTCTCGAAATGAGGTTACGCTTGTTGGATTATCTTCGTGTGTACCAAAGATTGCGAAGTTTATGGAGTCTGACTCTGTGACACAAGAGGTGATCGAGCAGGTCGAGATTCAGATCAAATATAGAGGATATATTGAGCGAGAGAGAGGAATTGCAGAGAAACTCACACGCCTCAACGCCATCGCAATCCCAAAGGATTTTGACTACTCAGCCCTCAACGCTCTCACAATAGAGGCGCGACAGAAACTCACTCGTATTGCGCCACTTACGATTGGTCAAGCGAGTCGAATACCTGGGGTTTCACCATCGGATATCAATGTTTTGCTTCTCCGATTTGGTAGATAAAAGAACCATCTACGGCGCGATTGTTGCTAATAAAATCAGTGCTGTAGATGGAAAAATAGGAAAACATTTGGTAGATTCATAAAATATACCTATCTTGCCAAGGTTAAACAGAGAATTTTATTAATAACAGATCAAAAACAATTGCCTATCGCACAGCTCTACTCGAATAAGAATAAATTAAAATAAGAGTAAATATGAGCAAGTTAAAGCTTAGCGACAACGAACTACTCCAACAATATATAGGCGGAGAGTCTGTGGCAATTTCAACCCTTTTAGAGAGGCATACACCTCGTGTGCGTAACTATATCCGACTAATGGTGCGTGATGATGATCGTGCGGAGGATATCCTACAGGATGTATTCATCAAGTGTGTCAAGATGATTGATAGCGGCAAATATGTCGAGAGCGGTAGATTCCTATCGTGGGTGCTTCGTATTGCCCACAACATGACTATCGACTACTTCCGCAGCACCAAAAACAAAGTTGTAACGAACGAGGCTGAGGCGGGGTACGATATATTGGGTGCGCAGCGTCAATTAGAGTCAGCGGCGGAGGATCAGATAATTGCAGCGGAGACTGCCGATCAAGTTCGCGAATTGATAGCACTTCTTCCTGAGGATCAGCGCGAGGTTATCCAGATGCGTTACTACTCGGATTTGAGTTTCCGCGAGATTGCGGATCAGACGGGAGTGAGCATCAACACCGCACTTGGGCGTATGCGTTACGCGCTAATCAACCTCAGAAAATTGGTCAAGGAGAAGAAGATGGCACTAGCTTAATGAGAGCGTTGCTAGGCGGCGAAAATTCAAAGATTTTGCAGTGGTCTTTTAATGTTTTTTAGCATATGGCACAATAACGCGATATTGGGTGGCGTTATATAGGCAAACGCAAATCAATAAAAATCGTAGCCTATGGCAGAATCTGACACTCAATTAGAACACTTCACGCCACAACACTTAGAGAACGATCCGCTACTATCAGCCCCAATTAATGAGCAGATGAGCGATCACGACATGCTACTACACCACGTCACACAACACGACCCTGAGCTATATGCTATGGATTGCTGTTTGAGCGATATGTTTGGTATTTGATAGATTGGTGAGAAGATTAAAAACGATTGGCTTTCGAGTCAGTCGTTTTTTGTTGATTATTTTTGCGTTATAAGTTTAATCCTAAACTTGATTCAATTGGTATTCAATAAAATTTTCCTAGCAGTCCCATTTGAGATACGAAATTGAAAATTTCGTCATCCTGAACTTGTTTCAGGATCTCAGCAAACAACAATACAACCTAGATAATACACTAAAACACAATAGCTTAATTAATAATGTAGGGATCCTGAAACAAGTTCAGGATGACGAAATTTTCAATTTCGTATCTCAAATGGGACTGCTAGGAAAATTTTACTGGACACTAAGAAACTTGTTTAAGAATGACGTTCCTAGCGGAACATATCTCAAGTGGGACTATCGACAAAATATTTAAACCTCTAGTTACCTAAACACTTATAATTATTTTTGCGTTAAATATCAGACAAAAATTGGCACGTTTGAAAAATTTTTACTATCTTTGTCTCGATAATAAGGTATATAATTATGAACGTTGACTTTGCACAGATTAATTTGCAATTCCACACCAACCAAATGATGTGGCAAGGCGTTCGTTTTTATTCTATAGGGTAACCGTTTGGTTACCTTTTTTTTGGGCATAAGTTATGACAACACTACTAAAGGGGGCGAACTACTTCTCTCCAGAGGGGCTACGCCGAGCTGACATCAAAATCGAAAATGGCGTTATCACGCAGATTGACAGCGACTTATCGGTTGCTGAAGCTGAGGTTTTTGACCTTTCGGGGTGTACTATTTTCCCTGGATTAGTGGATCTTCATGTCCATCTTCGCGAACCAGGTTTCTCTCACAAAGAGACAATCACTTCGGGAACAAAGGCTGCCGCTCGCGGTGGTGTCACTACCCTATTCACAATGCCGAATTTGAGCCCTGTTCCCGACTCGGTGGAGCATGTTCAGCAGCAACTTGATCTAATAGCTCGCGACGCTGTTGTGGAGTGCATCCCTTATGGAGCTATCACAATTGGTCAGAAGGGGCGCGGTGAGTTGGTTGACTTCGAGGCTTTAGCTCCGATGGTTGGCGGATTCTCGGATGATGGGCGCGGTGTTCAGAGCGATGAGTTGATGGGTGAGGCGATGAAAAAAGCGGCTAAGGTTGGTCGTCCGATTGTTGCACACTGCGAGATTGACGCGCTCCTCTTCAAGGGGTATATTCACGATGGTGAGTATTGCAAGGCGAATAACCACCGTGGAATCTGCTCAGAGTCTGAGTGGGGGCAGGTGAAACGCGATATTGAGCTAGTGGAGGGTATCGGATGTGAGTATCATGTATGCCACATCTCGACCAAGGAGAGTGTAGAGTTGATCCGCCAAGCGAAGGCGAAGGGGCTAAAGGTTAGTTGCGAGACAGCACCCCACTATCTACTACTCACAGATAACGACATTGAGGATTTGGGACGTTTCAAGATGAACCCTCCAATTCGAAGCGCAGAGGATCGTGCAGCACTTGTCGAGGGTATCAAAGATGGAACGATCGATGCTATTGCGACAGACCACGCTCCACACTCAGCGGATGAGAAGTCTCGCGGATTGGAGAAGAGTGCATTTGGTGTGGTGGGAATTGAGTTCTCATTCGCTACGATGTACACTTATTTCGTCAAAACAGGCGTTATAACTCTAGAGAGATGTCTGGAGTTGATGTCTTCGAAGCCTCGCGAGCTCTTTGGAGTCGGAGGAGGAGTCATTGAGGTTGGAGCGAAGGCTGATTTGGTGGCGTTTGACCTAGATGAGGAGTATACGATCGACCCAGAGGAGTTTGTATCGATGGGTAAGGCGACACCACTAGAGGGGTTGAAGGTGCAAGGACGCACGAAGCTCACAATTGCAGGTGGCAAAGTGGCATACAAAGAGTAAGAAAAGAAGCAAATAAAACATATATAAGTAGATGAAACCGTACAACAAAAAAATTGTCCTTGAGAACGGACGCGAATTCTATGGTTATGGATTCGGTGCCGATTGTGACGCAGTGTGTGAGGTGGTATTCAACACCTCGATGGTGGGATATCAAGAGATCCTCTCTGACCCTTCATACACCGATCAGATGGTCGTCATGACCTATCCACTAATCGGAAACTACGGAACAGCCGAGGAGGATTACGAGACGAAGTTCCCTTCGATCGGTGGAATGATCGTTCGCGAGTATAACGACAGCCCGTCGAACTTCCGCTACACCAAGACTTTGAGCGAGGTGTTGGAGGAGCACTCGATTCCAGCTATTGAGGGTGTCGACACTCGTCAAATCACTCGTATCATTCGCGATGAGGGTTCTCAAAAGGTGATGATTACTAATGCAGAGACCCCTCTTGAGGAGGCTCTTGAGGCGATCAAGAGTACCGAGATGCGCACCGATATGGTCTCGCGTGTGAGTTGTAAGAAGCGTTGGTTCTCGCGTACGGCAAATCACCAATATGATGTGGTGGCTATCGATTGCGGTATCAAACACAATATCATCCGCTGTTTCAACCAGAAGGGTTGCAACGTGACGGTTGTACCTTACGACACCCCAATGGAGGAGATCTTGGCTCTTAAGCCAGATGGAGTATTCCTTTCGAATGGCCCAGGTAATCCAGAGTATGTAACTCCAGTGATCGACCTTGTACGCCGCCTACGCGGTCAGGTGCCGATCTTTGGAATCTGCATGGGACACCAGATGATATCGCTAGCTTATGGAGCTACGACATTCAAGATGAAGTTCGGACATAGAGGTGGAAACCACCCAGTACTCAATATCGAGAGTGGCAAGGTGGAGATCACGAGTCAGAACCATAGCTACGCTGTGGAGTCGGAGTCGGTGAAGCGCACGAAGCTAGAGACTACACACTACAACATCCTCGATAAGACATCTGAGGGTGTAGAGTGCAAAGAGGATAAGATCTTCTCGGTACAGTACCACCCTGAGAGTGCACCAGGCCCAAATGACAGCACATACCTATTCGACAAGTTTATTAAAATGATGGAGGAGCACAAAAATGCCTAAACGTACAGATATCAAAAAAGTTATGGTGATCGGATCAGGCCCGATCGTCATTGGTCAAGCAGCAGAGTTCGACTACTCGGGAACTCAGGCGTGTCTAGCACTTAAGGAGGAGGGATATGAGGTAGTCCTCGTAAACTCGAACCCTGCGACAATTATGACCGATACACATATTGCCGATAAGGTATATATGGAGCCATTGACATTGGAGTATGTGGCAAAGATCATCCGCTATGAGCGTCCAGATGCTATCATCCCAGGTTTGGGAGGTCAGACAGGTCTGAATCTTGCGGTTCAGTTGGCTAAAAAGGGTGTTTTGGCTGAGTGTCAGGTCGAGATCTTGGGTACATCATTCGAGTCTATCGAGATGGCTGAGGATCGTGAGTTGTTTAAGGATTTGTGTGAGAGATTGGGTGAGCCAGTCCTTCCATCGTTTATCTGTAACAACATCGAAGAGGGTGTTGAGGCGGCTAAGAATATCGGTTATCCAGTTGTATTGCGCCCTGCATTTACGTTGGGTGGTACAGGTGGTGGATTTGCCGACGATGAGCCACAGTTGCGCGATATGATGCGCACGGCGTTGGCTCTATCACCTGTTAGTCAGGTACTTGTAGAGAAGTCTATCAAGGGTTACAAGGAGATCGAGTATGAGGTAATGCGCGATGCTAACGATACCGCGATTGCAGTTTGTAACATGGAGAATATCGACCCAGTGGGTGTTCACACTGGAGACTCGGTGGTGGTCGCTCCAAGTCAGACCCTTACAAACAAGGAGTATCAGATGTTGCGTGACTCTTCGTTGAAGTTGATCCGCGAGTTGAAGATCGAGGGTGGATGTAATGTGCAGTTTGCGCTCGATCCATTGTCGTTCCAATACTATTTGATCGAGGTAAACCCTCGTGTATCGCGTTCATCGGCTTTGGCTTCGAAGGCTACGGGGTATCCAATTGCGCGTGTTAGTGCGAAGATCGCGGTGGGTCTACACCTTCACGAGATTCAGATGGCTAATACACCTGCTTCATTCGAGCCAGCGTTGGATTATGTGGTGACTAAGATTGCACGTTTCCCATTCGATAAGTTTACAGATGTATCGAATAGCTTGGGAACTCAGATGAAGGCTACAGGAGAGGTTATGGCTGTAGGTCGCACAATGGAGGAGTCGTTGTTGAAGGCGATCCGTTCGTTGGAGACTGGCGTTTGCCACCTCTATCACAAGAAGTTTGATCGCATGTCGACAGATGACATGTTGCTATATATCAAGGAGGGTACAGATGATCGATTGTTCGCTGTTGCTCAGTTGATCCGCTCAGGGATTGATTTGGGGCTTATCTACAACGCATCGAAGATTGATATGTTCTTCCTTGAGAAGTTCCGCAATATTGTGGAGTTTGAGTTGGTTGTCGAGAATAATGTCGGTGATTTGGAGACTCTTCGCGACGCTAAGAAGATGGGCTTTAGCGATAAATATATCGGACTGCTTTGGGGCAAGAGCGAGGCGGAGATGTACCATATGCGCAAAAGCGAGGGTATCTATCCTGTATTTAAGATGATCGACACTTGCGCTAGCGAGTTTAGCTCATATGTACCATACTTCTACTCTACATACGAGACTGAGAATGAGTCGATTGTAAGTAACCGCGAGAAGATCGTAGTTCTTGGATCGGGCCCTATCCGTATTGGTCAGGGTGTGGAGTTCGACTACTCGACAGTTCACGCAATCTGGTCGATTCGCGAGGCTGGATACGAGGCGATCATCATCAACAACAACCCTGAGACTGTATCGACAGACTATACAACATCAGACAAACTATACTTCGAGCCACTTATGGTCGAAGATGTGATGAATATCCTCGATTACGAGAAGCCAAAGGGTGTTATCGTATCGTTGGGAGGACAGACTGCGATCAACCTAGCTGAGCCATTGGCTGCTCTTGGAGTGCCGATCATCGGAACAGGTGTGGAGGCTATCCGCAACGCTGAGGATCGTGGATGCTTCGAGAAGATCATGGAGGAGTTGGGAATCCCACAACCAGAGGCTGAGGCGGTGACTGATATCGAGACTGGAGTTGCAGCGGCAGCTCGCATTGGATATCCAGTTTTGGTTCGCCCTAGCTACGTTTTGGGAGGTCGCGCTATGCAGATCGTAAGCTGCGAGGAGCGTCTACGCCACTATCTACACACTGCGGTGGAGGTGAATGTTGACTCTCCAGTATTGGTGGATCGCTATATTATGGGTAAGGAGTTGGAGGTTGATGCAATCTGCGACGGTAAGGATGTATTTATTCCAGGTATTATGGAGCATGTCGAGAAAACTGGTATCCACTCTGGAGACTCTATCTCGGTCTACCCTACCTTCTCGGTGAGCGATGCTGTTAAGGAGAAGATCGCACAATACACAAAGGAGCTTGGTCTACGTATCGGAATTATCGGACTCTACAACATCCAGTTTATCTTGGATGAGAAGGAGGAGGTCTATGTGATTGAGGTTAACCCTCGTTCATCGCGTACCGTTCCATTCTTGTCGAAGTCTACGGGGGTTCAGATGGCTGATATCGCGACTCAGGTTATATTGGGCAAATCGCTTAAGGATCAGGGAATCAACGACCTAGTAGCTCCACAGCGCAAGCGTTGGTTTGTGAAAGCTCCTGCATTCTCGTTTGCTAAGATCCGCGGTATGGAGTCATACTTGTCGCCTGAGATGAAATCTACGGGTGAGGCTATCGGTTATGATAATCGTTTGACACGTGCGCTTTACAAGGCGTTGCAATCATCTGGAATGGCGGTTGCTAACTACGGAACAATCCTCGTTACAATTGCTGATGATGATAAACCAAAGGCGTTGCCACTTGTAAAACGTTTCTATGACCTTGGATTCAATATCGAGGCTACAGCAGGAACAGCTGAATTCTTGCGTAACCACGGAATTAGAACTCGCGTTCGTCAGAAGATGACAAGCAACAGCTCTGATATCATGGAGTCACTGCGTCAGGGACATGTAAACTACATCATCAACACCAACGATATCAACCAGACAAATGCTCGCCTTGATGGATATGATATCCGTCGAGCTGCTGTTGAAAATTCGGTTACACTGTTCACATCGTTGGAGACAGTGAAGGTGTTGTTGGATGTCTTGGAGGAGATCACATTTGGAGTCTCAACAATTGATGCTCGAATCTAATAAAGGCGAGTCGCAATGTACAAAAGAGATAAATATAAGATAACATCGAATAGTGCTCTTACGGAGAGTATCTACGAGATGACACTGGAGGGAGATACGCAATATATCACCGCTCCAGGACAGTTCATAAACATCGAGATCGCGGGGCATTATTTGCGTCGCCCGATCTCGGTGTGTGACTACAACGATCGAGAGATCCGCATTATCTACAAAGTCGTTGGTGGAGGTACAAAGGATATGAGCGAGATGGCTATTGGTACAGAGCTCGATATCTTGACTGGTCTGGGTAATGGATTTAACCCTGCGGTACGTACATTCTCGCCACTTTTAGTTGGTGGCGGAGTTGGTATTCCACCCCTCTACAACCTCTGCAAGGTGTTGGTAAAGAGTGGTAAAACCCCAACTGTAGTGTTGGGATTCAACAACTCACCGGAGGCATTTATGGTGGAGCGTTTCGAGGAGCTAGGGGCAAAGGTGATCGTCACAACAGCCGATGGCTCGATGGGTACAAAGGGTTTTGTTACGGCAGCACTCAAGGGGTTGACATTTGATTATGTATACTCTTGTGGCCCGATTCCAATGCTCAAAGCACTCTACGATGCTACACCAGATGTTGCAGGTGAGTTCAGCTTCGAGGAGCGTATGGGTTGCGGTTTTGGAGCTTGCGTAGGTTGCACATGCAAGACAAAATATGGTTATAAGCGAATCTGTAAAGATGGTCCTGTATTGGATAGAGAGGAGATTATATGGTAGAGAGCAAGTATGATTTGAGCGTAACGCTCTGCGGCATGGAGATGGAGAATCCTATCATCCCTGCGAGTGGAACTTTTGGCTATGGCGATGAGTTCAAAGATTTCTACGATATCAATATCCTTGGTTCATTCTCGTTTAAGGGGACTACCAAAGATGCTCGATTTGGAAACCCTACACCTCGTATCGCGGAGTGTGAGGGTGGAATGATTAACTCTGTAGGTCTCCAAAACCCTGGTATTGACAAGGTTATAGATCGCGTATTGCCATCTATGCACCGATACTTCCGCAAACCTGTGGTTGCAAATATCAGCGGTTTCTCGGTAGATGAGTATGTATATTGCTGCGAGAGAATCGACAAACAGAGCCAAGTGGGGATCATCGAGGTGAATGTTAGCTGTCCGAATGTGAAGCATGGCGGTATGAGTTTTGGCACATCGCCAGAGCATGCTGCGGAGGTTACACGTGCGGTGAAGGCTGTGACAACAAAGCCTGTATTTATCAAGCTAAGTCCAAATGTAACGGATATCGCTGTGATAGCAAAGGCGTGTGAGGAGGCTGGAGCGGATGGAATCTGCCTAATTAACACACTCCTTGGAATGAGGATCGACACCCTGCGTCGTCGCCCTGTAATTGCAAATACTATGGGTGGATTTTCGGGCCCTGCGGTATTCCCGATTGCGCTTAGGATGGTCTATCAGGTGGCACAAGCCTGCTCGATTCCTATTATGGGATGTGGCGGAGTATCTTCGGCTGCCGATGTTATCGAGATGATGATGGCAGGAGCTACAGCGGTGCAGGTTGGATCGGAGAATCTTCGTAATCCATACGCCTGCAAGGAGATAATTGAGGCTCTACCAGCCGAGATGGAGCGTTTGGGAATCACCTCGCTTCGCGATATTATTGGTATAGTAAAATAGCGAATGAGATCGTATATCTATATTTTAAGTAATAGAGATAATACGGTGCTTTATATCGGTGTCACAAGTGATCTTTCGAAGCGGATATTAGAGCATAAAAATCACACGAAAGAGGGGTTTACTCAGAGGTATAACTGCGATAGATTAGTCTACTTTGAGGAGTTTAATACTATTCAAGAGGCTATTCAAAGGGAGAAAGTATTGAAGGGTTGGAGGCGAAAGTGGAAGTATGATTTAATACGCAAGGTAAATCCTGATATGGTTGATTTGTATCTGTGACGAAGAGTTGTGAAAGATTTAGTATTGAGTCAATTGGCACCACGTTAGCGGCTCTAAAAGAGCCGTCATCCTGAACTTGATTCAGGATCTCCCGAATTTAGTGAAACTAAATCTCGGGCACGAAGAGGATATATTGAGAATTAGAGGTTTGACAGTGTTCCCGAGATTCCGCCTTTGGCGAAATTCGGGAGATCCTGAATCAAGTTCAGGATGACGGCTCTTTTAGAGCCGATACATGGTGCAAAAAACTATTGTCTCAATATTAAAACAATAGAAACAAAAATAATAATTATGAAAAGAGACGTAATAATAGCATGTGACTTCGCAAGTGCGGAGGAGACATTCGCATTTTTGGATAAGTTTAACGATCAAGAGCGTAAACCATTCGTAAAGATCGGAATGGAGCTATTCTATGCTGAAGGCCCTCAGATTGTGCGCCAAATTAAGGCTCGCGGTCACCAGATATTCCTAGATTTGAAGCTCCACGATATCCCAAACACCGTAAAAAAGGCGATGAATGTACTATCGCGTCTCGATGTAGATATGTGCAACCTACACGCTGCTGGAACTATCGAGATGATGAAGTATGCGATCGAGGGTCTTACTCGTCCCGATGGATCGCGACCTCTACTATTGGCTGTGACTCAGCTCACATCGACTAGCGAGGAGCGTATGCAGAAGGATCTTTTGATCGGTGCAAAGATCGAGGATACGATTGTTCACTACGCCAAAAATGCTCGCGAGGCGGGTCTCGATGGTGTGGTATGCTCCCCTTTGGAGTCGAAGATGGTGCATACAGCGTGTGGAGATGAGTTCTTGACTGTGACCCCTGGAGTGCGTTTTGCAGATGGAGAGATCGCAGATCAAGTGCGTGTAACGACACCTGCTAAGGCGAAAGAGATCGGATCGAACTATATCGTCGTAGGTCGTCCAATCACAGCTGCGGCTGATCCTGTGGCAGCATATTTGCGCTGTGTAGAGGAGTTCGTTTAAAGAGATCGTTGCAAGGCGGCGAAATTTTAAAGATAACGTAGAGTACTCTTCAGTCACATACCTAAAGTATGCTCCTTTCAGAGCCCTCTACGCCATCTTCAAAATTTCATCCACCTATCAACGATCCTTAAAATAATGAAACCTTGCATCTTGCAATGGTCTATTAAAATATAATGAGTATGAAAAAGATCACAATGTTCATCCAGCCTCGCTGCCCATTTTGTGTCAAGGCACTAAAATATATCGACGAGGCAAAGGCGAACTACCCAGAGTTAGATCCAATCGAAATCGAGATTCATGATGAGTTGAAAGAGCCAGAGTTTGCCGATAAATTCGACTACTACTATGTCCCGACCTTCTATATTGGCGAAGAGAAAGTTCATGAGGGTGGTATCTATGCCGATGAAGTGGTCGAACTACTCAAAAAAGCACTATAAGATATCAGATTCGTCATCCTGAACTTGTTTCAGGATCCCTAATTTGAGATGATTTGAGTCATAATCAATTGATAATGCAGAGATCCTGAAACAAGTTCAGGATGACGAAATTTTCAATTTCGTATCTCAAATTCAAATTATAGTAACAGAGACAATAAGAAACCTTAAAACTTAAGATATTATGGAGAAAAGTATAGCAAAGGATCTGCTCTCGATCAGAGCGGTATTCCTACGCCCTAACGAGCCATTCACATGGGCTAGTGGCATCAAAAGCCCAATGTATTGTGATAATAGATTGACACTCAGCTACCCTGAGGTGCGCGACCATGTAGAGGCTGGTCTTGCAAAGATCGTGATGGAGAAGTTCCCAGAGGCGGAGATTTTGATGGGTACATCAACAGCAGGTATTGCACACGCTGCAATTACATCGACTGTGCTTAATATGCCGATGGGATATGTTCGTAGCGGCTCGAAAGATCATGGTCGCGGAAACCAAATCGAGGGTAAATTAGAGCCAGGACAGAAGGTTGTCGTGATCGAGGATTTGATCTCAACAGGTGGCTCTTGTATCGAGGTGGTTGATGCTCTTCGCGCAGCTGGTGCTGAGGTGTTGGGTATCGCAAGTATCTTCACATATGGAATGAAGAAGGGTATTGACCGCTTGGCTGCTGCTAATGTGGTGAACTACTCATTATCGAATCTCGACGCACTTGTTGAGGTTGCAGCAGAGGCTGGATATATTGCGCCAGAGGATCGTGAACGTCTTTTGAAGTTCCGCGATAACCCATCGGACGAGAGTTGGATGAATAAATAAAGGGAAAAAGTATGCGACATCTAATTGACCCAACAGACCTCTCAGTCGAGGAGACTGGCGAGATCATCACCTTGGCGGAGGATATCATCGCAAATCGCGAGAAGTATAGCTCGGTATGCAAGGGAAAGAAGCTCGCAACACTATTTTATGAGCCATCAACGAGAACTCGTCTGAGCTTTACAGCGGCGATGATGGAGCTTGGTGGCAATGTTATTGGATTCTCGGATGCCTCATCTTCGTCGGCATCGAAGGGCGAAACTGTGGCAGATACGGTGCGTGTAATTAGTTGTTTCGCCGATATCATTGCAATGCGTCACTTCAAGGAGGGTGCGCCACTTGTAGCCTCTCGCTATGGATCGATCCCTGTGATAAATGCTGGTGATGGCTCGCATGCTCACCCGACCCAAACACTTACGGATCTACTCACAATCAAGCGTGAAAAGGGTCGTTTGGATCACCATACGATTGGATTCTGTGGAGATTTGAAGTTCGGACGCACCGTGCACTCGCTAATCAAGGCGTTGGCGCGATACGAGGGGATTAAGGTTATCTTGATCGCCCCTAGAGAGTTGCAACTTCCAGACTATATGTTGGAGGATCTGTCTCGAAACTCTTCGATCGAGTTCCGCGAGGTGGCAAGCATGGAGGAGGTGATCTCGGAGTTAGATATTCTCTATATGACGCGTGTTCAGAAGGAGCGTTTCTTCGATGAGGATGAGTTTGATCGTCTGAAAGATTCATTTATCTTGACTCCCGAGAAGATCATCCCTGCAAAGAGTGATATGACAATACTCCATCCGCTTCCACGTGTAAATGAGATTACGCAAGATGTGGACAAAGATCCACGTGCTGCATATTTCCGTCAGGTGGAGAATGGTAAGTTTGTCCGCATGGCACTTATCTGCAAGCTCCTAGAGTGGCAAAACAGAGAGGCTGTCGACCATATTGACCCAACACTAGGCGAGGGGCTTAGATGCGCTAATAGACGCTGTATCACGGCTACAGAGGAGGTTACACCACACTTCCACAGAGATAATAGCGGAGTGGCTCGTTGCTCGTATTGCGAGGCTAAGGCGAAGTAAGAGGCGTAACAATAATTACTCGGAGGGTTACACAAATGCCTTCAAATAGATAACAAAGGCTTTCACCCTGATTTTAGGAGTAGAAGCCTTTGTTGGTTTTAATATTCTCAACAATAATTGGATAAAATATGAAAAGGATAGTAGTATTTACAGGAGCTGGAGTGAGTCGAGATAGCGGAATCGCAACTTTTAGAGACTCAGATGGACTATGGGCAAATTATCGAATAGAGGATGTCTGCACCCCCGAGGCATTAGCGAATAACCGTGCACAAGTGGTTGAATTTTACAATATTCGTCGCAAAGAGTTGCTCTCGAAAAAACCTAATGCAGGGCACATTGCCATTGCCGAATTGGAGAGCTATTTTGATGTCGAGGTGGTGACACAGAATATTGATGACCTGCATGAACGGGGCGGTTCAACGAGGGTGACACACCTCCACGGGGAACTTCGCAAACTTCGTAGTAGCCGAGATGAGAACGAGATCTTTCCACTCGATGGTTGGGAGCAGTCGCTTGATTTAACAGCTCCCGATGGTGCACTTGCACGCCCATTCGTAGTCTTTTTTGGTGAGAGTGTACCGATGTTTGAACGGGCTGCTGAGATTGTCGCAACTGCCGATATCTTGGTTATTATTGGGACATCTTTGGCGGTCTACCCTGCTGCCTCTTTGGTGCGATATATCGGTCGAGACGTGCCCGTATATTTGGTTGATCCTAATCCTCCAACATTGAATAATATACCCAATAGGGTATATTATATAGGTGAAAATTCAATCATAGGAGTACCACAACTCTGCGAGATCCTAAGATCCGAATTATGAAAAAAGCAATAATCATAGGAGCAACATCTCTCCTAATAATTTTACCCTACTTAGATTCTCAAATTGCACTCAAAGTTGTATCTTTGCACTGTAAATAAAGCATTCACCAATATGACGACAAATAAAATAGCCAATTTGGCAATAGAATATTATAGCAAATACCCCTCGACAATGCGTGATGATATACTTCACACTCAAGAGGTTGTATGTTACACAAGGATGATCGCCATCGGTGAAGGACTATCCCCCAAGGAGGTCGAGATGCAGGAGGCAGCAGCGTGGCTACACGACATTGGTTGCCCTCGCTCCAAAGAACTCTATGGTAACTCGCTACCCCAAAATCAACAGAGTGTTGGCAGAGATGTTGCACATGAACTATTGCAAAATGTTGCGGAGCTTACAGCTGACGAAAAGGGGTGGCTAGTGGATGTAGTCGGAACACACCACCAATTTGCAGATTCACAAAAGCTCTCTTTCGCACCTCTTTTTGAGGCTGATCTTATTGTAAATATCCTTTCGGGTTACTTCAAAAAGGAGCAGGCGGAGAATCTCTACAAAACTCTTGTTACGAGCAAAACAGGTCAGTCGCTCTTCAAGGGAGTTGTGTGCAAGGCGTTAAATATCCAATTTTAAAAGACAAAACAAGATGAACAAGCGAGATATAATAAAGATAGATGAGGTACTGTGTAATGGTTGTGGAGAGTGCGTTGCAGGGTGTCACGAGGGTGCTTTGCAGATGATTGATGGTAAGGCTCGAATCATCAGCGAGTTGTATTGCGATGGTCTGGGTGCTTGCATCGGCGATTGTCCTGTGGGGGCTATCTCAATCGAGAGTCGTGAGGCTGAAGCGTATGATGAGGTGGCGGTTATGGAGCGAATTGCAACAAAGGGAGGCGAGACAATCGTGGCACACCTCAAACACCTCAAAGATCACAACGAAATGGGTTATCTTAAGCAGGGTATCGACTACCTCAAGGAGCATAATATCGAGGTTGACCTAAGTGCAATTGAGGCGAAAAAGGAGTCGTTCAAACTTGCGTGTGGGTGTCCTGGCACAGCCTCTCGTAGCTTCTCGGTTGCTCCATCTACTGCACCTACAAACAGCGTAAAGTCGCAACTCTCGCACTTCCCTGTACAGCTCCATTTGGTCAACCCAGCGGCAGGTCACTTCACTGGTTCGGATTTGTTGTTAGCTGCTGACTGCACCGCCTTTGCCTATGGTGATTTTCACAATTCGCTGCTCAAAGGTCGCAAGTTGGTAATCGCCTGCCCAAAGCTCGACAGTGATAAGGAGAGCTACATCACAAAGATTGTAGCAATGATCGACTCAGCAAAGATCAACACCTTAACGGTGGCGATAATGTCGGTTCCCTGCTGTCGCGGACTGCTTCAAATCGCAAAGTTAGCAGCTGAGAGAGCCACCCGCAAAGTGCCTATCAAGGTGGTAGTTATCAGCACAGAGGGGGCTGTTATTAAGGAAAAATAGGGAGAGGCTTTTAACATACTCGCCAGCACCTCGATTATTAATGGGTTCAAGTACCGTATCCATCCTCTCCCTTAGGTTTTGATTGTTCGCTAGTTTCTAAATCCTAAGCAAAAAGAGTGGCACGGACTTAACTAATCCGTGGCTGAGGCACTGGTATACCTGTCAAACTGATAAGCAAGCCCGTACCATAGGAATACAGCACGAGCGTTGCACATATCATCTTATTTGACTTCAAATTACCAGTTTTCAACCACAAGAATCTACGCGAACGCAAAATAATATTTTAAACTTCGGACATATCCGAAGTCATTTCTAGTCACAAAGATAAGAAATATTTTGTAACTTTACAATCAGCTAGGATGAAAAATAACAATATGACCAGAATAGAGCAAGAGAAGCAAACGGTTGCAAGGATGATAGAGATATATTGTCGAAGCCACCACAAAACATCAGCACTCTGCACGGAGTGTCGAGGACTTGCCGAATACACTAATTCTCGATTAGACCACTGCCTATTTGGTAAAAAAAGGGTTTATAACAAGTGTACAATTCACTGTTACAAACTGGAATACCTAACTTTACCCGCACAAAAGGTTGGGACGGAAAAAAACCTTACCTTTATCAATTATGGGAGTAAAGCATTATGACAAGCAGTTCAAGGAACGAGCAGTCAAATTAAGTT
>JBCQUC010000055.1:0-13118 GCA_047174275.1 Rikenellaceae bacterium
GGTATTAGCCTTAAAGGTAGTGAAAATCAGGGACTTAAGCAAGAAAAACGATGATTATTTTGCAGGTATTTTGCTGATAATCAGATAGATGAATAAAAGTTTAACGAAGTAATGAGTATTGATGTCTGATAAAAATTATTAGTGTCCGATAAAACTTTTCTAGCAGTCCCATTTGAGATACGTTCCGCAAGGAACGTCATCCTGAACTTGTTTCAGGATCTCTGCAAAGAATCTGAAACACTGATAGTTAGGGATCCTGAATCAAGTTCAGGATGACGAAATTTTCAATTTCGTATCTCAAATAGGACTGCTGAAAAACTTTATCATAGACTAACAAAAATAGAGATGCCGACTGAATCGAAAAACAGTCGGCATTTATATTTGTATTGAGATAACTATCTCTACTCACCCACTCTCTTAGAATGGTAGATCATCTACATCATCCGAAGTTGCTGGGGATGGAGCTGTAGGCTGCATCGGTGCACCATAGCTTGGTGCTGCCGCAGGCATTGGAGCTGCCGCAGGTTGTGCTGGAGCTGCTGCATCCGCTGGCATAACACGCCATGCACGAACATCTGTATACCAACGGTTATTGAACTCGCGTGACTCTAGATTAAACGATACATTGTAGCTCACACCCTCTCTAAGTCCTTGAACCTCTGTTGGGCGATTGAAGAATGTCACCGCCACCTTACGTGCATAAGCTCCATCCATCATCTCAAATATTACCTCCTGACGCTGCCAATCTCCACGTGCCGAAGTACCCTTTGACTCGGGCATAATTCTTACTACTGTTCCTTGAAATTCCATTATATCTCTTATTTAATTTGTTCTTATTAGGTACAAAGATAGAAAAAGGCTTGGAATAATCCCAAGCCTTTTTAGAATAATTGCATCAAAATTACTTTGTTGCCTTCTTATCGTATCTCTTTGCGTAACGGTTCATAAACTTATCGACGCGTCCAGCTGTATCTACCAACTTCATCTTACCTGTATAGAACGGGTGTGAAGTGTTCGAGATTTCCATCTTATACACGGGATAGGTTTCGCCGTTCACTTCGATTGTCTCTTTTGTCGAAACGGCGGACCTGCACAAAAACACGACATCGTTTGACATATCCTTAAATGCTACCAAACGATAATTTTCTGGATGAATACCCTGCTTCATTGTTCTTTGTGTTTTAGTTAATGCTTACTAAGCGGTGCAAAGGTAGGATCTTTTTTCGGGATATACAAAATTATAGAACTTTTATTTGATATTAATTTGAAACTTATTAAATAAAAGTTATCTTTGTTGATATAAATTCAAATCAAAATAGACTAACAATGCAATACTGGGAGGAACAAATCGAGACAATGTCGCGTGAGGAGCTGAAGCAATTGCAGCTTAAGGGGTTGAAAGAGACTCTACGTGCGACGCAAAACTCGCCATTCTACAAAAAGAGATACGAGGAGTGCGGAGTAGACATTAATGATATCCAGACACTGGATGACCTGCAAAAACTACCATTCACAACAAAAAACGACCTACGCGAAAACTACCCTTTTGGGATGGCGGTAATTCCAATCAAGGAGTGTGTACGTCTACACGCAAGTAGTGGAACAACAGGTTCACCAACTGTGATCCTACACTCTCAAAAGGATCTTGATGATTGGGCGAATCAGGTTGCTCGATGTATGTATATGGTTGGGCTTCGCGACACCGATGTATTCCAGAATACTAGCGGATATGGTATGTTCACAGGAGGTCTTGGTTTTCAGTATGGAGCTGAGAGGTTGGGGGCTTTGACAGTCCCTGCGGCGGCTGGAAATAGCAAGAGGCAGTTGAAGTTTATCAAGGATTTCGGAACTACATGTCTGCATATCATCCCTAGCTACGCAACACGTCTTGCGGAGGTGATGCTTGATATGGGAGTCGATCCAAAAGCCGACACCAATCTACACACAATATGTATAGGTGCAGAGCCTCACAGCGAGGAGCAGAGACGACGCATCGAGAATATGTTGGGTGTCAAGGCTTACAACTGCTTTGGAATGTCGGAGATGAATGGACCAGGAGTCGCTTTTGAGTGTCAAGAGCAGAATGGACTACATATATGGGAGGATTACACGATTGTTGAGATCATAAATCCAGAGACTCTAGAGCCAGTCGAGGATGGTGAAGTTGGTGAGTTGGTGCTTACCACAATTCGCCGCGATGCTATGCCTCTTATCAGATATCGCACACGTGATCTGACATCAATTATGACAGGCGAGTGCCCTTGCGGACGTACACACAGACGTATCACTCGATTCCAAGGACGCAGCGACGATATGATTATCTTGAAGGGTGTTAATATCTACCCTATTCAGATCGAGACTATTCTCATGAACTTCAAGGAGTTGGGAAATAACTATCTAATCACAATCGAGAGTGTTGGCAACAGCGACGAGATGTTGATCGAGGTGGAGCTAAGCGAGCTATTCACGGATGATTACGCAACCCTTCAGAAGCTCAACAAGACTATTGTCGGTCAGCTTCGCGATGAGTTATTGATTACACCACACCTCAAATTTGTATCCAAGGGGTCGCTTCCTGTCTCTGATGGTAAGGCGGTTCGAGTGAAAGATCTACGTAAATTAAAGTAAGATAAAAATTAAGAGCTATGACAGTTAATCAGATATCTATATTTCTAGAGAATAAATATGGTAAGTTGGCAGATATCTTCTCGCTACTCGCCAAGGAGGATATTCGTATCATTGCAACGACAGTTGCCGACACATCGGAGTTTGGAATTTTGCGTATGATTGTGAGCGAGCCACACAAAGCCTTTAGGGTCTTGCGTGATGCCAATGTTAGTGCAAATCTCACAGAGGTCTTTGCTATCGAGATCGACCAAACGGCAGATAGCCTTGCCAAAGTATTGATGCAGATCACTCAGATGGGGATCAGCGTGGAGTATATCTATGGCTTCTCACACAAAGATCAGTCGATGTTGATTCTTCGCACCAACAACGAATCTGCGACACGCGATGCCATTCGCAAAAACAGTTTGGCTATGATTTCGGAGAGCGACCTCATTAATATGTAATTTTATATTGGTGTCCGCATAATTGGTGTCCGATAGAATTTTCTAGCAGTCCCACTTGAGATACGTTCCGCAAGGAACGTCATCCTGAACTTGTTTCAGGATCTCTGCGCCATTGGTCAATCTATTTTAGAGTGTATTACAGAGGCAATATATCGTCTGCAGGGATCCTGAATCAAGTTCAGGATGACGAAATTTTCAATTTCGTATCTCAAGTGGGACTATAACAACAAGCGGGACTATCACGAAAATTACATATTAAGTAGTGTAAAACAATTATCGCCATATTTTTAAAAGCACTCTTGGAGCGATATTTTTCACTATTAAATCTCAGTATAGAACCACTATATTTTCGATTCAATAGCAAAAAATCTCATCTCCAATAGTACTCTTAAAAACATACCAATAATTATTTTACCCTACTTAAGAAGTATTTATTAATATGTAATTTTCGTCAAAATATTTTGTAATTAACAATAAAATATATACCTTTGAGCAGTAAAATTATGAGATACGCAGCACTACATACAATTCATCATCATCGCATCACAGTGGGATAGAGTTGTTGTATGTATCTTGGTAGATATAATAAATTAAAAGAACTCATCCTACAGTAACTAGGGTGAGTTTTTTTGTATAGCAGACAAAAACAAAATAAAACATATATAAAATTATGCTACGAATTGCAATCCAGGCGAAGGGTCGCCTAAACGAACAGTGTGTCTCGATGCTTAAAGAGGCGGGAATCGGTGTTGTCGAGAGTAAAAGAAAGTTGATCTCTAAGGCTGAGGGATTCCCTTTGGAGGTTCTATATCTTCGTGACGATGATATCCCACAGGCAGTCGCTATGGGCGTTGCAGATATCGGTATCGTTGGTCAAAATGAGACTGCTGAGAAGGGCTTCGATGTAGAGGAGATTTTGGGACTTGGATTTGGCGGTTGCCGTATCTCGTTGGCGGTATCTAAATCGGTTGAGTATACAGGTTTGGACTACTTCAATGGTAAGCGTGTCGCTACATCATACCCAGTAATTCTAAAGAAGTTCTTCGCTGAGAAGGGTATCAACGCCGAGATCCACGAGATCGCAGGCTCTGTAGAGGTTGCGCCAGCTGTAGGTATGGCTGAGGCTATATTTGATATTGTATCTTCGGGTGGAACATTGGTTTCGAATGGTCTTGTAGAGGTTGAGAAGGTATTCTTCTCGGAGGCAGTTCTTATCGCAAACAAGGAGCTTTCGGATGAGAAGCGCGCAATTATGGAGCAGTTGAAGTTCCGCTTCTCGACTATTTTGGAGAGCCGCAACATGAAGTATGTGCTTATGAACCTACCTGTTGATAAGGTAGAGGAGGCTACTAAATTGCTACCAGGAATGCGTAGCCCAACTGTTTTGCCACTCGCTCAAGAGGGTTGGTGTTCGATCCACACAGTTCTTAGCGATAAGACATTGTGGGAGAGCGTGGAGCAGTTGAAGGCGATTGGCGCAGAGGGTATTTTGGTTCTCTCGTTGGAGAATATGATTAAATAGAGGTTATGATTTCGATATATTATAATCCATCACAAAGCGAGTGGGGAGCGTTGACAAAACGAAATATCCCACAAGACAACGAGATCGCGGAGCGTGTAGCCTCGATCATCGACCGTGTCGCTGAGGGTGGAGATGGTGCGCTAAAGGAGATTGTCCAGAGCATCGAGGGTGTTGTGCCTGAGAGCTTCGAGATCCCCAAATCTGTGATTGAGGCGGCTGCTAACTCTGTTAGCGAGGAGTTAAAGGAGGCGTTGAAGAGAGCGAAGAGCAATATCGAGGCGTTCCACGTGGCACAAATGCCTTCGGGAGTCAATCTGGAGATTATGCCAGGTGTTAAGTGTGTTCAACGTTCGGTTGCAATACGTCGCGTAGGGTTGTATGTACCAGGTGGAACAGCTCCTCTTGTATCGACAGTCTTGATGTTGGCGATCCCAGCAGCTATTGCAGGGTGTCGCGAGGTGGTGTTGTGTTCGCCTGCCAAGGATGGTAAGATTGCACCTGAAATACTCTATGCAGCGCAACTTTGTGGCGTACACAAAGTCTTTGCATTGGGTGGAGCACAGGCTGTCGCCGCTATGGCATGTGGAACAGAGAGCGTTCCAAAGGTGGATAAGATCTTTGGCCCAGGAAACAGATATGTCACAAAGGCGAAGCAGATCGTAAGCACAAATCGAGTGGCGATTGATATGCCAGCTGGGCCTTCGGAGGTGTTGGTGATGGCGGATGAGAGCGCGAACCCAGAGTTTGTAGCTTCGGATCTACTCTCTCAAGCGGAGCATGGTTCGGATAGTCAGGTTATAATGGTATGTTCATCGGTAGATTTCACAAAGCAGGTCGCTGAGGCTATAGATCGACAGACTCAAACATTGAGCCGCGGTGAGGCGATCCGCAACTCTTTGGAGCAGTCTCGCGCTATAATCTTCGACAAGGTGGAGGATATGGTTGAGTTTGCAGAGGCGTATGCTGCCGAGCACTTGATTATCTCGATGAAATATCCATGGTCGATTGCAGATCAGATCACATCGGCAGGTAGCATATTTATCGGCAACTACTCCCCAGAGAGCGCGGGAGACTACGCTTCGGGGACAAACCATACTCTTCCAACTGGAGGGTGGGCTCGTTCGTATAGCGGTGTGGGGCTGGAGAGTTTCATGCGAAAACAGACATATCAGGAGCTTTCGTTGGAGGGTATCACAGCACTCGCTCCAACAGTTATTGCGATGGCAGATGCCGAGGGGTTAGATGCCCATGCAAATGCGATCAAGGTGCGTATAGCAAAATAGAGTATATAAGGGACTTCAACTTTTCCCGTCATCCTGAACTTGATTTATTAGTGTCCAATAAAAGTTTGCGATTTATGTTGGCACCTCGTTTCGACTCTGAAAGAGTCGTCATCCTGAACTTGATTCAGGATCCCTAACTATCAATGTTTCAGATCCTTTGTAGAGATCCTGAAACAAGTTCAGGATGACGAAATTTTCAATTTCGTATCTCAGGTGGGACTCTGGAGAGCGTTACTTATTAGAAATTAATGAAAATAAGTTCAGGATAACGAAAATGCTACAAAATAAAAACTATGACAAAGGATGATGTAATGCGCCTAGTGCGCCCAAATATATTAGCTCTAGAGCCATATTCGACCGCTCGCGACGAGTATGAGGGGGGAGATATCGATGTATGGTTGGATGCAAATGAGAACCCATTCGACAATGGAATTAACCGCTACCCAGATCCGCATCAAGTGGGTCTGAAGAGACAGCTCGCCCAGATAAAGGGTGTCGCTCCAGAGTCGATATTTATCGGAAATGGAAGTGACGAGGCGATAGATTTGGCATTTAGGGTCTTTGCACGTCCAGGGGTTGACAATGCAGTCTCGATCGCACCGACATATGGAATGTATAAGGTGGCGGCGGCGACCAACGACATTGCAATGCGCGAAGTACAGTTAGGTGAGAACTTCTCGCTACCTGTTGCAGAGCTATTGGCGGCAGCGGATGAGAATACAAAGTTGATGTGGATATGCTCTCCGAACAACCCAACGGGAAATGCCTTTCCGAAGTCTGAGATCATCGAGTTGATCGAGAATTTCAAGGGAGTTGTGATTGTTGACGAGGCGTATATCGACTTTGCGGAGGGCGATGGCTTTTTGAAAGAGCTTGGCAAGTATGAGAATCTAATAGTTTTGCAGACTCTATCCAAGGCGTGGGGAATGGCAGGTTTGAGATTTGGACTTGCATTTGCATCCCAAGCGATTATCTCGCTAATGAATATGGTGAAATATCCATATAATATTAATGTGCTAACTCAGGCAAAGGTTGCTCAGCAGCTCAAAAAGGGGGTTACCGAGCAGGTGGCTTTGATAATGAGCGAGCGCAAGAGGGTGATCGCTGCTTTGAAGAGTTTCGATTCGGTTGAGAGGGTCTACCCTACCGACGCTAACTTCGTCTTGATTGGTGTGAAGGATGCAAACAGACTCTATGATATGCTTATTGAAAAGGGTGTTATAGTGAGAAATAGATCAAAAGTTTTGGGGTGTGCAAATACACTGCGTGTAACGATCGGAACTCCAGAGGAGAATGAGAGAGTACTCGCAGTAATAGAAAAATTTGAATAGATGAAAAAAGCACTATTTATAGATCGCGATGGCACAATTATTTTAGAGCCACCCGTTGATTACCAAGTGGACAGCCTCGAAAAATTGGCATTCCGCGATGGAGCGATATCGGCAATGTCTCGCCTCTCGAAGCTCGATTTTGAGCTTGTAATGGCGACAAATCAGGATGGATTGGGGACTGATTCATTCCCCGAAGAGACATTCCACCCTGCTCACAATAAGATGTTGGAGATACTTGCTACGGAGGGTGTTACATTCGACGATCAGCTAATCGACATAACATTCGAGCATGAAAATGCCGAGACTCGCAAGCCTCGAACAGGAATGTTTGGAAAGTATATGGATGGTTCATATGACCTAGCAAATAGCTTTGTGATTGGAGATCGTGTGACCGATATAATCCTAGCCAAAAACCTAGGGGCTAAGGGTATCCTTATCGCTTCGGAGCAGGCTGGAGTAGAGATGGTTCGCGAAGCTAATGTAGAGGATGTTTGCGTATTAATATCGGAAGATTGGGCTCAGATCACGGAGTTTATCCGCTCCGCCGACCGTAGAATAGAGATTATCCGCGAGACAAAGGAGACATATATCCGCGTTGAGTTGGATCTCGATCGCAGAGCTGGTAAAACATCGAAGATCTCGACAGGTCTCAACTTCTTCGACCATATGTTAGATCAGATCGCACACCACGGTGGAGTGACATTCAATGTCGATGTTAAGGGCGATCTTCATGTCGATGAGCACCACACAATCGAGGATGTCGCAATTGTAATTGGCGAGGCGATCGACAAGGCGTTGGGCAGCAAGGCTGGTATTGCAAGATATGGTTTTGCCCTCCCGATGGATGAGTGTTCGGCACTTGTTCTGCTCGATTTCGGAGGCAGAATTGATCTACAGTGGGATGTTGAGTTCAAGCGCGAATATATCGGGGATTTCCCAACAGAGATGTTCCGCCACTTCTTCCAGTCGCTCAGTTCAGCGGCGCGTTGCAACCTCCAGATCTCGGCAAAAGGCCCAGATTATGCCAACGAGCACCATATGATAGAGGGTGTTTTCAAGGCATTCGCACGTGCACTAAAGATGGCAGTTAAACGTGAACCGATGTCAACAGAGGTTCCAAGTTCAAAAGGGGTACTATAATGATAGCAATAATTGATTACGACACGGGCAATCTTCGCTCGGTGATGAACGCATTGGAGCGTGTAGGGGTGGAGTATGTTGTAACTTCGAATCACGAGGTGTTGAGGGCTGCCGACAAGGTTATTATGCCAGGTGTTGGCGAGGCATCGACAGCGATGGAGAAGCTCCGCGAGAGAGGGCTCGACACACTTGTCCCATCGCTCACTCAACCAGTGCTCGGAATATGTATCGGAATGCAGCTTATGTGTGAGTCGAGCGAGGAGGGTGATGCAAAGTGTCTTGGGATCTTCCCAACAAAGGTTGTAAAACTCCCTTCGGAGCTCTCAACAGTGGAGCTTTTGAAGGTTCCACATGTCGGTTGGGATACAATCGAGGGTCTAAAATCACCGCTCTTTGATGGTATTACAGAGAGTTCACACCTCTATTATGTCCACTCATTTGCCGCTGAGATCTGCGATAATACCATTGCAACGACAGAGTATGGCGTTCGATTCAGCGCATCACTCCACCGCGATAACTTCTACGGCACACAGTTCCACCCCGAAAAGAGCGGAGCGGTCGGAGAGGCAATATTAGCTAATTTTTTGAAACTATAAATAGAGTCCGATAAGTTATTAAAGCATCCACAATGTTAGATTTATGGAGCATTAATAAATAGAGAATTGTTTTGCTGATAGTCCCATTTGAGATACGTTCCTCAAGGAACGTCATCCTGAACTTGTTTCAGGATCTTAGCAAACGATACTATTTAATAATGTAGAGATCCTGAAACAAGTTCAGGATGACGAAATTTTCAATTTCGTATCTCACATAGGACTGCTAGAATAATTTTATCGAACACTATGTAGGGTAAAATAATTATTGGTATGTTTTTAAGAGTACTATTGGAGATGAGATTTTTTGCTATTGAATCGAAAGTATAGTGGTTCTATACTGAGATTTAATAGTGAAAAATATCGCTCCAAGAGTGCTTTTAAAAATATGGCGATAATTGTTTTACACTACTTAATTTAAACTATAACAGAATTATGATCGAGATAATCCCAGCAACAGATATCATTGGCGGTGAGTGCGTACGCCTCTCTCAAGGCGACTACGACCGCAAAACAACCTACTACAGCGATCCATTGGAGGCTGCAAAGGCATTCGAGGGGGCAGGAATCAAACGACTTCATATGGTTGATCTGGATGGTGCAAAGGCATCGAATCCGATGAACCTCAAAGTTTTGGAGAGAGTGGCGACACACACCTCTCTCATTGTTCAATATGGAGGAGGAATAAAGAGTACACAGGCTCTAAAGGATGTATTCAATGCAGGTGCGGAGCGTGCAATTGTTGGAAGTTTGGCGGTTCGTGAGCCCGAGACATTTGCAGCGTGGTTAGATGAGTTTGGTGGCGAGAAGATGATCTTGGGTGCTGATCTTAAAAATGGCAAGGTTGCGATTCAAGGTTGGTTAGAGGAGTCATTGATGGGGGCTGCGGAGCTCTTCGAACTCTTTATACCACACGGTCTGCGACATATCATAACCACAGATATCTCACGCGATGGAATGATGTGCGGAGCAGCTACAGAGCTATACAAATCGCTCAATGCCGACTTCCCAACGCTCAATATCATCGCAAGCGGAGGAATCAGCAAGATGGCAGATGTTATGGAGCTAGATGAGGCGGGAGTTGCTAGCGTCATCGTTGGAAAGGCTCTATATGAGGGAGGTATCACACTTAAAGAGTTAGAAGTATGCTTGCAAAGAGGATAATTCCGTGTCTCGATATTAAGGAGGGGCAGACGGTTAAAGGTATAAATTTTTTGGAGCTACAGCAGGTTGGCGACCCTGTTGAGTTGGGGGCGAAGTATGCCGCTGAGGGTGCCGACGAGTTGGTATATCTCGATATCAGTGCCACGTTGGAGGGTCGAAATACATTCACCGACCTTGTGACTCGCATCGCGGAGCGTATCAACATCCCATTTACGGTTGGTGGCGGAATTAGCTCTTTAGCCGATGCTGAGAGGTTGCTTTCGGCTGGAGCTGACAAAATCACAATCAATAGT
The DNA here is from genome assembly GCA_047174275.1 of Rikenellaceae bacterium. Lineage (GTDB taxonomy): Bacteria > Bacteroidota > Bacteroidia > Bacteroidales > Rikenellaceae > Alistipes. Next base: position 10,398 of record JBCQUC010000055.1, read on the forward strand.
TCGGCTGTGGCTCGCCCTGAGTTGATAGATGAGATTGCATCGAAATATGGATCTCAATTTATCGTTGTGGCGATCGACGCAAAGAAGATTGACGGAGTTTGGAGAGTCTGTACACATGGCGGAAAACGCCCTACAGATGGAGAGCTATTTAGCTGGGCACATGAGGCGTATGAGCGTGGAGCAGGTGAGATACTCTTCACCTCGATGGATCATGATGGCACGAAGAGTGGTTATCCGTGTGAGGATTTCGCACGTCTTGCGGAGCTACCAATTCCAATCATTGCATCGGGAGGAGCTGGCACATCGCAACATATTGCCGATGTGTTGACCCTTGGAAAGGCGGATGCAGCTCTAGCGGCGAGCATTTTCCACTATAATGAGATTCCAATTCCAGTTTTGAAGGAGGAGCTTCGTCGCCAGAATATTTGTGTTAGATAAATCGTAAAAAATATAATATTAGCGTCCAAGAAAACTTTTCTAGCAGTCCCACGTGAGATACGAAATCTTCGATTTCGTCATCCTGAACTTGTTTCAGGATCCCTAACTATCAATATTTTAGGCTATATGCAGAGATCCTGAAACAAGTTCAGGATGACGTTCCTAAAGGAACGTATCTCAAGTGGGACTATCGGCAAAGGTAAGCCCCTATTTTTAAACGCAAGTATAATATATTACAACAACATTACAGATGTTTAAGAACATTTTAAACAGATTATAAAATATAAAGTTATGGAAAACAAAATACCGTTCTCTAGCTTCGACCTATCGAAGTGTGCCGATGGACTTCTTCCAGTAGTTGTTCAAGATGACAGATCATTGGAGGTTCTTATGATGGGCTATATGAATGAGGCAGCCTACAACAAGACAATCGAGACAGGTCTTGTGACATTCTACAGTCGCACTCGCCAAACTCTATGGACTAAAGGTGAGACAAGCGGAAACTCTCTTAATTTGAAGAGTATGCACGTTGATTGCGACTCCGACACACTGCTTGTTCGCGTAGACCCAATTGGACCTACATGTCACACTGGAGCACGCAGCTGTTTCTATCAAGAGGCTGACTCTGCCGAGGGGTTCATCAAGAAGTTAGAGGCTGTGGTTCAACAACGCCATGCCGAGATGCCAGAGGGATCATACACCACAAAGCTATTCAAGAAGGGTGTGGGCAAGATCTCGCAAAAGGTTGGCGAGGAGGCTGTGGAGACAATTATCGAGGCAGCAGCAGGAAACTACGACGATATGATCCCCGAGATCGCGGATATGATCTACCACCTATTGGTACTTTTGGAGGCTACAGGGAAAACACTCAGCGATGTTGAAGAGGAGTTAGTAAAACGCCACTCATAGATAGATCGTTGCAAGGCGGCGAAATTTTAAAGATAACGTAGAGTCCTCTTCAGTCACATACCCAAAGTATGCTCCTTTCAGAGCCCTCTACGCCATCTTCAAAATTTCATCCACCTATCAACGATCCGATCTCTAAAACGAAAAAAGGCGATGTTATCAGAAAAATAATCTTGATAACATCGCCTTTGTCTGGTGGGCCCAGAGGGGCATGATCCCACGACCTTCGGATTATGAGTCCGCTGCTCTAACCAACTGAGCTATAGGCCCGAATAATATGAGCTCCTAAAAGCATTGCAAATATAGAAATAATTTCTAATATATGCAACCGAATTTTAACAAAAAGATATTAGTGTTCCGTAAAACTTTTTTTAGCAGTCCCATGTGAGATACGAAATTGAAAATTTCGTCATCCTGAACTTGTTTCAGGATCTCTGCAAACAGCCTAAAACATCGATAATTAGGGATCCTGAAACAAGTTCAGGATGACGTTCCTTGCGGAACGTATCTCAAGTGGGGCTGTCAAAAAAGGTTTATCGAACATAAACAAGTTTCCAAGTTTTATCGAACACCAGAAAAAAAAGATCTGGTAGATAAAAATCCACCAGATCGTCTCTTCTGAGACCCCCTCCTCTTACTTCGAAGATGGACGGAATACTCTCTTCTCTTTGATACGAGCCTTCTTTCCTGTTAGACCACGGAAATAGTAGATACGTGCACGACGTACAACACCATACTTGTTCACCTCGATCTTCTCGATCTGTGGTGAGTACAATGGGAAGATACGCTCTACACCTACACCATTCGAGATCTTACGTACTGTAAAGGTCTTAGTCTTACCTGTTCCCTTAACCTGGATCACAACTCCACGGAACGACTGCAAACGCTCCTTGTTACCCTCGACAATCTTGATTGTCACGGTGATTGTGTCTCCTGCACCAAATGCTGGTACCTCTGACTCTGGCTTTGTCCACATCTGCTCGTTAACGAGTCTTATCAATGCATCTTTGTTCATTGTAGAAAAAATTGTTATAATTCAACTCACAACATTATCGCTGCGCCTTGCTACCATAACGAGTCACTACTCGCTAATCCCGTGATGATTGGTCGTTTTGCAACCACCGCACCCCAACTCTGCTCAACACCCTATTATAAGAGGTTATGTCGTCGACCCTAAGGCTGGGCAAAGGTAAGAAAAAAATATTTTTTATCAGAGGTTTTAACAGTTATTTTGTAAAAAAAACTAACTTTGCGAATATAACTGGTGCGTTAACTCTTCCCGTCATCCTGAACTTGATTCAGGATCTCCCGATTTTTTCGCTAGAAAAAACTCGGGCACGAAGAAAACACGTTGAGAATTAGAAATTTACGAAGGTA
>JBCQUC010000010.1:0-55107 GCA_047174275.1 Rikenellaceae bacterium
CTAATAAAAAATAAGAGAAAATGTTATTACATCTATCTAAGTATTCGTGGATTCGAAGCCGCTATTTGGCGACTGAGAGCGCACGTAATTTCATCCATCAACCATGGGCTGGTGGTGTGGTGTTGTTGGCTTGTGTCGTTATCGCTATGATATTTGCTAACATGGAGTGGAGTGCTCACCTCTATCATGAGTTACTAACCACCGATATCTCTCTGTTTATGCACAACCACGATGGAGGCTTTAATCTACTCTATCCACGTGACATGAATATCGAGAAGTTCGTCAACGATGGTTTGATGGTGCTATTCTTCTTTGGAGTAGGGCTTGAGATCAAACGCGAGGTGATGCATGGAGAGTTGCAATCTTTCCAGAAGTCGATCTTGCCTGTTTTGGCGGCAGTTGGAGGGATGGTTGTTCCAGCGGTAATCTATGCTTTGGTGAATGGAACTACACCTGTTCAGATGGGTTGGGGTGTTCCGATGGCAACTGATATTGCCTTTGCAATTGGAATTTTGGCTATGTTGGGTGATCGAGTTCCTGCATCTTTAAAGGTCTTTCTTACGGCATTGGCTGTGGCGGATGATTTGGGGGCTATTGTTGTAATTGCGATGTTTTATGGTGGTTCGATCAACTACACATATCTCATTCTGGCAATTTTGGTGATGATATTTGTCTATATTTTGAATCGTTTAGGTGAGCGACAGATAATATTTTATATCATCCCAGCGATTATAATATGGAGTCTATTCTACTACTCTGGAGTACATGCTACAATGTCTGGAGTTGTAATGGCGATGTTGATACCAACCGAACCTCGATTTAGCAAGCAATATTTTCTGCGTCACGCAGAGTCTCTCCATAATAAGATGGGGCGTGTTGTCGATGTTGATAGTTCGGTCGAGGATGAACACTACTATGAGATGATACGAGATATGAAGTCTCTAACGAATGGTTCTGTCTCGATGAGTGCTAAATTAGAGGACTCTCTAGCACCATATGTGACATTTCTGGTTATGCCGATCTTTGCACTTGTGAATGGCGGTGTAACAATTAACTCAGAGCAGCTAAATATATTTGAATACACTCCAGAGCTAGGGTCAATTGGATTGGGTGTATTCCTTGGATTGGTGGTTGGAAAGCCTGTTGGAATCTTCATTATGAGTTGGTTAGCTATAAAGTTAAAGTTGGCATCAATGCCATCGAATGCAACTTGGGGGATGTTATTTGCGGTAGCTTGTTTGGGTGGTATTGGCTTTACAATGTCGATATTTGTCGACACATTGGCATTTTTTCCACATATGGAGTATATAGATCAAGGTAAAATTGCTATCTTAGCGGGGTCATTTACAGCAGCTATATTGGGTGTTGTGCTAATATTTTTATTCTCTCGCAAAGGAGATATAACACAAAATTAAAATAAAATAGATGCAGATTAAGAGAAGAGTAGCCATAGCAGCATTAAGCATTGCTTTGTTTGGTGTTGCATGCTCATCAGGAGGGACAAAGAGCAAGCTAACTACAGCAAACTTAGCTACGGGTAGTGACTCGTTAGCGTATATTGTAGGTGTCAATATAGCAGCACAGCTCCAGAAGATGGACTCCACCATCAATTATGGAGTGGTGTGCCGTGCTATAATGGAGCATTCGCAGGGAGAGTCATTGATGAGTGAAGAGGAGGCTAAGATTCAATATCTTCGCTATCTATTGTATGTAGAACCAGAGCAAAGACGCAAATATGAAGAGCAATTTTTGACAGATCTAGCTCTAAATAGTCGTGATTTCACCCGTACAAAGACAGGATTAGCATACCATATCGAGATCATTGGAGATGAGAAGCTGCAACCTAAATCGACAACTGATTGGGTTACATTTAACTTCTCAATATCGAGAGTTGGAGGTGAGCAGATATACCCTAATGCCGATTCAGAGCAGAGCGTCGCAACAATCGAGGGTGGCGTTGAGGACTTCACAACGGGTGTAACTGAGAGTTTGAAGATGATCGGAAAGGGTGGAAAAATCCGTGTCTGGATACCCTCGAGACTAGGTTATGGCGAAGATGGCAACGAGGAGTATGGCGTTGAGCCAACAGAGACTCTATACTATGAGATTGAGCTAGTAGATGTAGCAAAGGGCGAGGCGACAAAAAAACGACAGGAGCGCGATAAAGAGGCTTTTAATAATTAAAGTAGAATGACGAAGAGTGTAGAGTGGGATGGCATGCCGATGCCTGGTCGCCTATTGGCGATTGTTGCAGTGATTTTTGCTGTAGGGATGGCGGTGCTCGATGGTGTCATTATCAATATCGCCCTTCCAACTATCTGTGATGGACTCGCGATCTCTGCCTCTCAATCTGTACTTATCATCAATAGTTATCAAGTTGCAATAATCATATCGCTCATTCCATTCTCGATCTTGGGCGATATGGTTGGTTATCGCAAGGTCTATATCCCTGGATTGTGTCTCTTTACACTTATGTCGATAGGGTGTGCGCTCTCTTGGAATCTGGAGTCACTGGTGGCGTGTCGAATCTTGCAGGGATTTGGAGCGAGTGCTGTTATGAGTATAAATACATCACTCGTACGATTAATATATCCAAAGAGGATGTTGGGGCGAGGTTTAGGATTTAACTCTACGGTTGTATCGGTCTCGTCGGTTGCAGGCCCGACACTTGCCGCGGCTCTGCTTTCGATTGCTGAGTGGCCGATTTTATTCGCTGTAAATATCCCTATTGCGATGGTAGCTATTATATTGGGCTGGCTCTATCTGCCTCAAAATCCATCGCTTCGCAAGAGCTTTACACTGCCCTTTGACCTCTTTAAGATCCCGATCTTTAGACTCTCCGTATTGACCTCGATCCTATCTTTTATCGCTCAGATGTCGACAATGGTCGCTATGCCATTCATATTGCAGCGTCAATTTGGATATACAACACTAGAGGTTGGAGCGATTATAACCGCTTGGCCTGTTGTAAACCTCTTTACAACACCCATTGCAGGTATACTTGTCGACAAATACCATGCTGGAATTTTGGGGTGTATCGGACTTGTTGCATTGAGCATTGGAATGGGGTTATTGGCGATGTTACCAGAGAACCCTACTTCGTGGGACATTATGTTCAGACTCGCAATATGTGGATTTGGATTTGGATTTTTCCAATCCCCTAACAACAATATAATCATAACCTCCGCACCTCTCGAAAGGAGTGGAGCGGCGAGTGGAATGATGGCTTCGGCTCGTCTTACTGGTCAGATTATTGGAGCGGCATCTGTTGCGATGTTATTCAACATTATCCCTAACGAGAGTTTAACCTCAATTCTATATATTGGGGCAATATTCTCCGCTTTGGCTATGATTCTATCATTTTCGCGACTCTCCCAGCCACTGCCGACCAGATAGTATAATCTACTAGCATCCGATACAACTGTTACCTTTCTATCAGTCCCACTTGAGATACGAAATTGAAAATTTCGTCATCCTGAACTTGTTTCAGGATCCCTGCAAATGACAATGCATCCGCTGTTATGTGTTAATAAAAATAGTTTAATCAATGATGCAGGGATCCTGAAACAAGTTCAGGATGACGTTCCTTGCGGAACGTATCTCAAGTGGGACTGGTAGAAAAATTTTATCGAACACCAATAAATATAATCCTATTTTTGAGCTATGTAGATCAGATCAAAGGCGTTATCTAAATGCTCTGTTACGGAGTAATCCTCCATCTTTATAGATGATGTGAGGCTCTGGTTTTCATTGAGCAGACGATTTCGATTAAGGCGGTTAAGGATATCGTATGGAATACGCAGAATCCAGCATGGTAGTCTATGCTGAAGATCAAAGATATCGAATCGCGTTATTCGCTCAACCGACTCTCGATTTTTTTTGTAATACTCCATAACAACATCATTACCAACAACTCCATATGGCGAAACATCGTTAAATTTAGCTCCCAAAAGAGTTGAAAACTCACCGCTCGAATACTCTCTAACATGCCACGGATTTCGAGTTATAGAGATCGGTCTATTGGGAGTTGAGATTATAGCCTTGCCACCATCTCGAAGCACACGGTAGATCTCAGAGACAAACTCAGAGTCATCTTCTATATGCTCAATAACTTGAAACGATATGACATAATCGAACGAAGAGTCGGTAAATGGGAGTTTAGGAGCAACAGCCGATACCATCTCAACATTCTGAGGCAGCGTATCGGGCTCTATCGCTGGAAGAAATTTATCCATCGTAACAAACTCCATAGCGTGTGGAGCGATAATATCTACTCCATAGCCCGAACCTGTTCCGATCTCAAGCACTCGCCCACTAACCCTCTCTGCTGCAAAATAGTATGCAAGTCGAGAGCGTTGAAAGACAAAGTTGTCCGAAAGCTCTCGACTAACCCTTTCAGCTGTAGCTATTTTACCCATCTAAAGCCTCTTACTCCCCTTTAATAATACGAATACCCCTCTCTGTAGCCTCAACATCTCCTCGCTTCATCAAGACTCCCAACGATCGCTTGAAGAGTTTTTTACTCATCTGAGTCAACTTTGAGACCTCCGCAGGGTCACTATTGTCGTTGATTGGAAGTGCACCTCCGTTTTTAAGAATAAGATCCAACAACACTTCCGCTGAGTTCTTCACCTCGCGATAACCCTGTTGCGAGAGGGTCAGATCAATACGACGATCCTCCGTAATACGACGCACAAACGCATTCATACGGTCACCGACAGCGATTGGTCTAAATAGTTGGTTTTTGTATAACATTCCCCAATGTCTATTGTTGATGATGGCACGATATCCGATCTCAGACTCCGAAGCGACCAAGATCTCCACCTCATCACGAGGCTGCAACTCAACAATATCGTTATTTACAAGGCTCTTGAATTTTGTAGTGGCAACACATCGACCAGTGATATTGTCCTCATACAGATAGACTACCACATATTTATCAACGATCACGCCACCCTGCTGGTTGCGATTTGGGAGGAATAGATCCTTTCCATATAGACCCCAATCCAGAAATGCTCCATGTAGGTTTTTATCGACAACTTTCATATAGGCGATATCTCCAACCTTTGCAAGTGGCTCTTCTGTGGTAGCAACTAGTCGATCTTCTGAGTCGTGGTATACGAATACCTCGACTGAATCACCCTCTTGTTGAGTGAGTGAGATATATCTATTTGGAAGTAACACCTCATCCCCCGCCTCATTTGCAAGGTAGAGACCGAAATCTGAAATTCTATTTACTACAAGTGTATGTTTTGCTCCTGCTTTTATCATCGCCTAATATTATAATTTTGTGCAAAAATAACGTTTTTTTATCGGTTTTCATTACTTTTATCGCTTTAATAATCAATAAAAATTTCGATTTTTCCGTTGTTGGAGGGTTATAAGTTGCAAGATGTCGAATTTTGAATATTAAAGTTTGATCGCATTGGATTTTATAACTATATTTGCGCACATTTTGCATCCGACGAAAAATATGGAGGAGAAGATAAAAATATTGGGGGCTAGAGTCCACAATCTCAAAAACATAGAGCTAGAGATTCCGCGTCAAAAGCTGGTGGTTATAACTGGTCTTTCGGGGTCGGGCAAATCCTCATTGGCATTTGACACGATCTATGCCGAAGGGCAGAGACGCTATATGGAGACACTCTCGACCTATGCACGTCAATTTGTCGGAACGATGGAGCGTCCCGATGTGGATAAAATAACGGGGTTGAGCCCTGTTGTGGCGATTGAGCAAAAAACAACAAATAAAAATCCACGCTCCACTGTCGGAACTGTAACCGAGATAAATGACTTCTTGCGACTCTTGTACGCCAGAGCATCGCGCGCATACTCGCCAAATACAGGCGAATTGATGATAAGATATACCGACGATCAGATCCTAGATATGATCTTTGAGAACTATACCAACCACAAAGTGGCACTGCTTGCTCCAATTGTTAGAGGGCGCAAAGGACACTATCGTGAACTCTTCGAATCTCTGAGAAAGAAGGGGTACCTCTATGCTCGAATAGATGGTGAGATGGTGGAGTTTACATCGGGGCTCAAGCTAGATCGTTACAAATCGCACGATATTGAATTGGTTGTAGATCGAGTGGTTGTAAGAGCGGATGATCGAGAGAGAATTATGACATCGCTACGCGAAGCGATGAATCAAGGTGATGGAACAATCTCACTCTACGACTACGACACAAATACCGCTAGATTTTACTCTCGTCATTTGATGTGCCCAACAACAGGTATTGCATTCGAAGAGCCTGCTCCATATACATTCTCATTTAACTCACCCAAAGGGGCATGCCCTCGCTGTTCGGGACTCGGTGAAGAGGCGGTATACGATCAAGATAGAATAATCCCAGACCCTAAAAAGACTCTTCGAGAGGGTGGAATTGAGCCGTTAGGCAAGCACCGTAACAATATGCTCTTCGCAATGATCGAGACTCTAGGTCGACGACATGGATTCACGATTGATGATCCGATTGAGGAGTTGAGCAGCGAGTCGTTGAATGCGATTTTGTATGGCGATGCCGATCCTTTACGAATAAATATGTCGGAGTTTACATCGACAAGCGGCATACATCTACTCGCTTGGGAGGGTGTGGCTGACTATATAGAGAGCTCCATTGACCCAGATAGCAAACGAGGGGAGAAGTGGCGTGAGCAATTTTTGGTGCGACAACGCTGCTCGGAGTGTGGCGGCTCTCGTCTACGCGCTGAGGCTCTACAGTTTAGGATTGGAGATTATAGCATTGCCGATCTTTGTGCAATGTCGATAGATGACCTTTCAAAGGTGGTTGCAACTATCGACAAGGAGATGAATAGCAAGGAGTTAAAGATCGCTAAAGAGATCCTAAAGGAGATACGCGAGAGACTTGGATTCTTGATTGATGTGGGGCTCGGTTACCTCTCTTTGAGCCGTTCTTCTCGAACATTATCGGGAGGAGAGAGCCAACGTATTCGACTTGCAACACAGGTCGGCTCTAAGCTAGTTAATGTGTTATATATCCTTGATGAACCGAGCATTGGACTTCATCAACGAGACAACATCAGACTCATAAACTCGCTAAAGGGGTTGCGAGATGCAAAGAACTCTGTTATTGTGGTAGAGCATGATGAGGAGATGATGCGCGAAGCCGATTTTATAGTCGATGTAGGGCCTTTAGCGGGTCGAAGAGGGGGTGAGATAGTGGCATCGGGGAGTTTTGAGGATATATTGTCATCAAACTCAATAACAGCTGACTACCTAACGGGTCGTCGCAAAATAGAGATCCCAACTCAACTTCGCAAAGGCTCAGGCAAGAGCATCACGATAAAAGGAGCTAAAGGAAATAATCTAAAGGGGATCGATGTGGAGTTTCCACTCGGTAAATTGATCTGTGTAACGGGAGTTAGCGGTTCAGGGAAATCGTCGTTGATAAATGGAACTCTACGACCAATAATTAGTCGAGAGCTCTACAACTCATACGCTCAACCACTTGAATATGAGTCGATAGAGGGTATAGAGAATATCGACAAGTTGGTGGTTGTAGATCAATCTCCAATTGGGCACACCCCTCGAAGCAACCCTGCAACCTACACTGGAGTCTTTGGAGATATCAGAAAGTTATTCGAAGCGACTCCCGAAGCTCAAATTCGAGGCTATAAGGCTGGGCGTTTTTCATTTAATGTTAAGGGTGGACGTTGCGAGACGTGTCGAGGTGCTGGAGTGCAGTCAATTGAGATGAACTTCCTGCCAGATATATATGTAACGTGCAAAAGTTGTGGCGGAAAGCGATATAATCGAGAGACGCTAGAGGTTAAATACCGCGGAAAGAGTATCTGCGACGTGTTGAATATGACAATCAATATGGCTGTAGAGTTCTTCGAGGCGATCCCTCACATCTCTCAAAAGTTAAAGGCTATTCAGGATGTTGGGTTAGGTTATTTAACTTTGGGGCAGCCCTGCACAACACTTTCGGGTGGCGAGTGTCAACGCATTAAACTCTCATCGGAGCTCTCGAAAAAGGATACAGGAAGTACTCTATACATACTAGACGAGCCAACAACAGGTCTTCATTTCGAGGATATAAGGCAACTTTTAGAGGTGATTGGTAAATTGGTAGATCGAGGAAACACAGCGATTGTTATTGAACACAACCTCGATGTGATAAAGGTTGCTGACCACATAATTGACATTGGCTCTGAGGGTGGATCTGGAGGTGGCAAGTTAGTTGCAGAGGGCATTCCACAGAGCATTGCCCGATGCAAGGAGAGCTATACAGGGCAATTTCTCGCTCAACTTTTTTAGAACCGAAAGGGGAGTTCTAATAATTCCCTAAATAGATTTTGATATAGGTGCAATTAAAATAGAACTTTTTGCCACTAGGTGATTGAAATCTTAAAATAATGACTATATTTGCTCCATTGAATTTTGAAAACTCAATAAATTATAAAATAAAACTAAAATTTAAAATGAAAAAAGTAGTAATTTCAGCACTAGTTGCTGGTGCAGCTGTGATGGTCTCTTGCTCTGGCGGACAACAACAGGGCATGATCTCTAGCGGAGACAAGTCAACTTTGGACTCGTTGTCTTATGCTCTAGGTGCTAACGTAGGTTATAGCATTGCAGCTCAGATGGCAGACATTCCATTCGATTTTGATGCTGTTGCAAATGGATTGGAGGATGCTGCATTCGAGAAGAACACACTCTCTGGTGATGAGGCTATCGAGGTTCTAAGAACCTATTTTGTCGAGACTCGTCCAGGTCGTGCTGCAATCGTAGAGCAGAAGCGTACTGAGGCTGATAGCCTAGCAATCGCAAAGGGTGCAACTCCAGAGGAGGTAGCTGCAGCTCGTGAGGGACTTAAGGCTGACGCTGATATGTTCGAGAGCGAGGATCAGCGCGAGGAGATCTCTTATGCGTTTGGTATCGACTTGGGTACAAACATCAAGAGCTCAGATATTCCAGTTCAGACATATTGGATCAATGCAGCGTTGGCTGATGTAAACAATGGTACAACAAAGCTAACAGAGCAGGTTGCAATGGATTATCTTCAGAACTACTTCACAGTTGTTCGCCCAGCAGAGATGGCTGAGCTGTCGGCTAAGAATCTTGCTCAGATCGAGAAGAAGTCTGGAGTTAAGAAGACTGAGTCTGGTCTACTTTATCGTATTGAGGCAGCTGGTGACAGCGAGGTTATGGCTGTAAACGATACAGATGTTGTTAAGGTAAACTACACAGGACGTTTGGTTCGTACAGATAAGGTGTTCGATACTTCACGCTATGCAGATCGCACAGATGAGCAGAAAGAGGCTCTTAAGATGCAGAACCCAGATGGTTACGATCAGGACTCTCCAATCGAGTTCCCATTGAATCGTGTTATCCCAGGTTGGACTGAGGGTATGAAGCTAGTAGGTAAGGGTGGACGTATCTCGTTGTGGATTCCAGCTGAGCTTGCTTATGGTACTAACGGTGCAGGTCGCGACATTGGGCCAAACGAGGCTCTTTACTTCGATGTTGAGGTAGTTGATGTTATTTCAGCTGAGTAATCATCAATAGATACAAAAGCGACCACCATGTTGATCCATATCTTCATGGTGGTCGCTTTTTATATTTGTCTTCAGAGACTATTGCAAAATATTAGTGTCCGATAAAACTTTCCTAGCAGTCCCATTTGAGATACGAAATTGAAAATTTCGTCATCCTGAACTTGTTTCAGGATCCCTGTATCATTAATTAAATCATTGTGTTTTAGCATATTATAATAGGTTGTGTGCGTTTGCTGAGATCCTGAAACAAGTTCAGGATGACGAAATTTTCAATTTCGTATCTCAAATGGGACTATCAGTAAAATAAGCCCCTTATTTTACATACACATACAATCTGGCATATTACAGCGCATTACAAAAGTTTGTTGGATTTTTATCGAACACTAATAATTGCAAAACGATAATTTTGCTCCGCTATTGAGAGTGTTGAATTTTCGCCACCTTGCAACACTCTCCTTTACCAAATTTTGGTCGGATACTTTATATCGACATCTATGATCTGCTCTCCATCCATTACTAATGAGTAGGTTGGATTGACAAATCCGTTATAGGGTTCGATGTTAAGTGCAGCGTAACGTTTTAGAATTTCGGCATGAATTGTTGGGTCAATTTGGACACCATACCTCTCAACCAACGCCTTGGCACTCTCGATATCCCCCTCACTCTTCATCTTCTGGATGTTGAAGAGCAGCTCTGAGAATAGTTCGCGTAGCTTCGCAAAGTCATCTACAACGATATAGCTACAACCTCCCTCGTTAACCATTCTTGCAGCTGTTCCGCGCTCAATCACCCACTCCGATATAATCTTTCGATTTCGCATATGGGTCTGCTCGACATTATCCCCTAGCTCTATTCTTGCCAATTGAGTGAGAGCTCCATTTGTGAGGTATTTTATATAGTGTGCATGTGCCGCATCGATAGAGGGCAACAGGCCCAACTCCACCATCTTCGGATCAGCCATAAAATATAATCCAAATAGATCTGCACGACACTCTTCGATAACCGAAGCGTAGCACCCCAAAGCATCTTGCGAGACACCATCGGCAAGTCTACCTGACCCATGCCCCAAACACTCGTGCATATCGGTGTGTAGAGAGTCCGATATCTCGCCATATCTCTCAATTAAACCCTGCACCTCAGTCCCCAAAAAGAACTCTTCAGAGAATCCTTGTCCCTTAGCCGCCTCGGCATATGCGTGGGTTACATTATCTATGGTGACCGATTTTGAACCATAATCGCGACGTATCCACTCTGCATTTGGTAGATTGATCCCGATTGGAGTTGCAGGGTAACAATCGCCACCCAACATCGCAACTGTAACAACCTTTGCCGAGACTCCCGTAACCTCTGGCTTTCGATAGGCAGGTGGAATAGGGGCACGATCTTCGAACCATTGTGCATTTTGGGCTATGATCTCTGTGCGGTGGCTCGCCTCAACATTCTTGAAATTCACAAGCCCCTCCCAGCAACCTTTGCGGCAGAGCGGATCTCCATAGACCTCGATAAATCCATTGATAAAGTCTACATTCGAGCTCTTATCTGCCACCCAAGCTATGCTATAATCGTCAAATGTTGTCAGATCTCCTGTTCGGTAATACTCGATAAGTAGCTCTATTATATGGCGTTGAGTATCGTTAGCAACGCTCGCTGCCCTCTCCAACCAAAATATTATCTCTTGGATCTGATCTGAGTAGAGTCCACCGAGTTTATATGGACGCTCAAAGATGTTTCCAGCCTCATCCTTGACAAGTTGTGAGTTAAGACCATGCGAAATAGGTCGCTTGCTCTTGATTGAGGCTAGATCATTATAGTACTCTTCCGCCTCTTGCTGCGATAGTCCATCGTAGTAGTTGCAGGCAGACTCCTTAACAACATCGACACCATCTTGATGTGTCAGACGAACTTTATATAGTTCTGCATCAAAGATAATCGGAGTTATTAACTCTAGCAACTTAGTCGTTGGATCTTCGCCCTCTTGCGCGATATTTGGCAGGGTGCTGGATGGTATTGAACGGAGCATACTTGCAAGGTGTTCAGCGGAAAATTCAGCAGAGAATTTTGCCCCAGAGTAGTGATGGTGAATACCATTTGCAAACCATACATGTTTAGTGTATCGTTCGAGAGCCAACCACTCATCCGATCCTCTATCTCCCTGAAAATTATCACGAATAGCAAAGAGTGTATCGCGAATTATTAGATTATATTTGAAGTTCTGGTCATAGGTGATATCACCGCCAGCTTCGGTCGCCTTCGAAAGGTAATATATTAGTATTTTCTGCTCCAAAGGGAGTGATTCAAAGCCCGAAACTTCGTATCTTAGTACTCGAATATCATCAAAACGGTCAAGAATCCAAGGTTGATTTATCATAAAATAGTCTACTTTAACATATTAATTTCCACCAAAGGTAGTAATAATAGTGCCAAAGTGCGAAAAAATTGCGAAGAAATTCTTCTCATTCTCATATATTGTTCCTAACTTTGTCGCCTAAGGTAGACTTTAAGAGTTATATGAAAATTATTGATAATGTAACAGAGTTACAACACGAACTCGGTTTAAGTAGTTCAAAACGTGTTGGCTTTGTTCCGACTATGGGAGCAATTCACCAAGGACACCTGTCTTTGATGAGTCGTGCTAAGTCGGAGTGTGATGTGGTGGTTGTCTCTATTTTTGTCAACCCAACCCAATTTAACGACCCTAAAGATTTGAAGAGTTACCCTCGTCAAGAGGCGCAAGATTGCGCGTTGGTTGAGAGTGTGGGGGTAGATATAGTATTTGTGCCATCGGTAGAGCAGATCTATCCAGAGCCAGACAATCGTCAATTTAGCTTTGGCGGAGTTGAACTCAGAATGGAAGGAGCGTCGCGCCCAGGACACTTCAATGGTGTTGCTCAGGTGGTTAGTCGCCTCTTTGATATTGTAAAACCTACGGTGAGCTACTTCGGGCAGAAAGATTTCCAACAGGTGGCTGTAATTCGAACTATGGTGCGAGATTTGTCTCTTCCAGTTGAGATTATAGAGGTGCCGACTATTCGTGAGGCGGATGGATTGGCTCTCTCGTCACGCAATGTTCTTCTCACAGAAGAGCATCGAGCAGTTGCACCAAATATCTACGAGGCACTGAGCACAGCTAAAGATAGCGTTGTAGAGAAGAGTCCAAGCGAGGTGATAGATCAAGTGATAAAAGATGTTGAGCGAAGTGGACTTCTTAAGGTGTTATACTTCGAGATCTCCAATGCAGAGAGTTTAACACCGATCAACGAGTGGTCGGAGAGTGATAATATCCAAGGCTGCATAGCTGTCCAAGCGGGAGCTGTACGCCTAATAGATAACATAAAATTGAAATAGGCGAATCAAAATGAAGATGATGATCGAAGTACTAAAATCGAAAATCCACAGAGTAACTGTAACTCAGGCAAATCTAAACTATGTGGGAAGCATCACTATTGACGAAGAGTTATTGGATGCGGCAAATTTGATTGCTGGTGAGAAGGTCGCTATTGTGAATAACAATAATGGTGAGCGTTTCGAGACATATATAATAAAGGGTGAGCGTGGAAGCGGTTGCATCTGTCTAAATGGAGCTGCTGCACGCAGAGCTCAAATCGGAGATGTTATCATTATCATCTCTTATGCACAGATGGAGTTTGAGGATGCAAAGAGCTTCAAACCATGGGTTATATTCCCCGACACCGAGACAAATCGAGTTATTGAGGGTAGCGCATTAGAGAGATAGAGATGGATATCATTCTCTGTATTGTCGCTCTTTTGTTTGCTGTTATTGGATTGATAGGGGCTGTTGTCCCTATTCTACCTGGCCCAGCATTGAGTTTTGTCGCCTTACTAGTCAACTATTTCAGCCCCAATCCAGCTGTCGATACTAAGTGGTTGCTGATATGGCTTGTTATCTGTATTGCTGTAATTATTATAGATTATCTGCTACCTATTTATATTGTGAAACGCCTCGGAGGCTCAAAGAGTGGTACGTGGGGCGCAACGATAGGTATGATTGTGGGATTTATAGCCTTCCCTCCATTGGGGGTTATTCTCTGTCCACTTTGTGGTGCTGTTATGGGAGAGTTGATGAATGATAAGAGTGACACTTCTCGCGCATTGAAGGTTGGCGCAGGATCTTTTCTAGCCTTTGCGATGGGAGTAGGTCTAAAGTTTATCACATCACTATTTGTTCTGGGAACTCTTCTGAACTCTCTTCTCCCGATTATTGAGGAGCTCGTCGACTCTGTTTTCTAGGGGCAACGAACGCTACTCCTCTCCATCATCATGTAGCTGATTTGTTAACATCCAATATTTTTTTCATCAGTCCCATTTGAGATACGAAATTGAAAATTTCGTCATCCTGAACTTGTTTCAGGATCCCTTCATCATTGATTAAACCATTGTCTATTAACACATTAAGGTTGTATTGCTGTTTGCTGAGATCCTGAAACAAGTTCAGGATGACGAAATTTTCAATTTCGTATCTCAAATGGGACTGCTAGAAAAGTTTTATCGAACACTCATAACCTAAAGACAATATCAATCACACACATTATAGATCTGCTTCAACCTTGATGTAAGGAGATATTGCACCATTCCGCGAAGAAACATAAAGAGCAAAAAGGCTAACCACAAAGCGTTATTGCCCATCAATGGCTCAAAAAGCAGATATGTAGCAAAGTAGATTGCCGTTGATATCAACATCGAATTTCGCATTGTCTTTGTGAAGCTCGCACCAACCATAACCCCATCCATCAAGAATGGGAAAGCACCTGCTATCGGAATTACAATAATCCATCCAATATACTCACCTGCCAGATTCAAAATAGTGGCTGTATCCCCCTCATTGCCAACAAACAACGCCAATAGATCTCGCCACCAGATCAGATAGACTCCAACAAATACGCACGAAACAACTAGCGACCAACCAATACATCTCGATATTGCACGCTTCAACGAAGCACCATCACATGCACCAATAAATCGACCTGTGAGAGCCTCGGCGGCATACGCAAATCCATCGGTCATATATGAATACATTGTAAAGAGTTGAAGTAGCAGCGTATTGACTGCCAATATATTATCATTGCCTATCATGACCGAAGCACGAGTAAAGAATGTATAGACACAGACAATACAGAAGGTTCTAATTATAATATCGGTATTCACACTAAAGAATTTACGGATCATATTTGGATCAAATACCTCTCGAAGCGATACTGGCACAAGTTTTTTTCGATAGTTAAAGAACAATAGCGACACCGCAACAAAGACTCCAACCCACTGAGCAACAACCGAAGCATAGGCGATTCCAACAACTCCCATCCCTTGATGCAGAGCCAAATAGAAACTAAGGGCAATATGCAAAACATTAACGCTCAATGCCGTATACATCGAGAATGTACCATTCTGCATCCCTGTAAACCATCCGTGAGTTCCAAACAACAATATTCCCGCTGGAACAGCCCAGATTCTTGCTCGAACATACTCCAACGATAACTCGCCTCCGCCCATAATATCGACAGCTCCGCGGGCAATTGGTTCTCTAAAGAGCAAAATCAAAATACCTAGCAACAACGCAACACTGACAGCTCTAATCAACATACGGGTTGTCTCGGCAAAATCCCCTGCTCCAAAGGCTTGCGCAGTGAGTCCACTTGTGCCCATTCGAATAAAGCTACAGTTCCAATAGATCATATTGAAGATCGAGACTCCAATCGCCAACTGCCCGATGGTAAATGCAGAGTCGCTTCCACAACGACCAGCAATCGCGGTGCTAATAATTCCCATCAGAGGGACGGTAATATTTGATATTATGTTTGGCAGCGCAATTCGCAGAATTTCTCTATTCATAACTTCTTTAGTTTTTGAGGCGACAAAGTTATGAATAATTCGCCAAAATTCGACCTTCATAGATTATAAATGTAATCTTAATGAGTTTATTTATAGTAAGATGGGGCATTTCTTTGTCTATGTATTGATGCCCACGAAAAAAATCACTACCTTTGTAACGATGTCATCTACCCGAAGTTGGGTGGAGCATAAACAATTTTATTATATTTAGTTATCTTATGAGAGATTTCAAAAAAGACTCCTCAGCGCAGGACAATCTATCACGATTTGGTCGTGACAAAAGAGAGCAGCGCACAGGCAACAATCGCAATGAGGAGCGACGTCCGCGTTCGCAGCGTGATGCCGCCGACTCGGACTATTCGCGCCCAGAGCGCAGTGAGCGACCTCGATTCTCGGATCGTTCGAATGGTGGTGATCGCCCAGAGCGCAGATCATTCAACCCTAACTTCTCGAGGGACAATCGCCCAACAGGAGCTGGTCGTTCGGATCGACCAGAGCGCAAAAGCTATGGCGAGAAACCAGCCTATGGCGAACGCAAACAGTTCTCAGATCGCCCAGAGAGAGGTAACAAACCATTTGGCGACAGACCAGCCTATGGTGAGAAAAAACAGTATGGTGACCGCCCTAACCGCAAACAATTTGGGGATCGCAAACCATTTAGCGGAGAACGCAAACCGTTTAACGGCGAGCGCAAACCATATGCTCGTAAAAACTTCGATGAAAAAGATGGTGCTTCATATCCAAAGTACGATCCAAATCGCCAGAGCGGTGAGATGCGCCTAAATCGCTACCTTGCTCAATCGGGACTATGTTCGCGTCGCGAGGCGGATGATTATATCGCAGCAGGTGTTGTAACAGTAAACGGTAATGTTGTAACTGAGCTCGGAACTAAGGTGATGCCAACAGATGAGGTTAAGTTTAACGATAGCCGCGTTGTAGGTGAGAAGAAGGTATATTTGGTGCTCAACAAACCTAAAGGATATGTAACATCAAACGATGATCCACATGCAGATAAGACCGTAATGGATCTTGTTCGCGAGGGGTGTTCGGAGCGTATCTATCCTGTTGGTCGACTCGACAAAAATAGCGTTGGACTACTTCTATTCACAAACGATGGAGACCTTACAAAGCAGCTGACACACCCTTCACACAAGAAGAAGAAGATATATCAAGTGTCGTTGAATGCACCTTTGACTCGCGCCGATATGGACTCTATTGCGCAGGGTATCACACTTGAGGATGGTGAGATATATGCCGATGCAATTTCATATGTAAAGGAGGATAAAACTGAGGTTGGAGTGGAGATTCACTCTGGTCGCAATCGTATTGTACGTCGAATATTCGAACACCTTGGCTACTCGGTTCAGAAACTCGACCGTGTGTACTACGCAGGACTCACAAAGAAGAACTTGAAGCGTGGGCAGTGGAGATTCCTAACCGCAGATGAGGTTGATCGTCTTAAGTCAGGTCGCTACGAGTAAAAAAAGGCAATAATAACTAATTACAAATAAAAAATTATGATGAATTTACTTCAGGTTGCTCCACCAGAGGCAACAATGTATCAGCAGTTCAGCCCCTACATTATGATCGCTCTTATGATCTTAGTTCTTTGGCTCTTTATGTGGCGACCAGAGGCTAAGCGTCGCAAGGAGATGGAGGCTTTCCGCAGTGGTCTTAAGAAAGGTGACAAGATCGTTACAGCGGGTGGTATCTATGGTATTGTTAAAGAGGTTAAAGAGACAACTCTTCTTATCGAGGTTGACAGCAATGTTACACTTCGTGTAGACAAGACAATGGTTGTGGCAGATGCAGCAACAGCCGCTGCGGCAGCTCAGGTGAAATAGAGTTTATCACGTCACGACAGAGGAGGTTATACCCATTTGGGTGTGACCTCTTTTGCATTTCGGTATGAATGTTGTGTTGCAAAGGTACATACAAACATTAACAGATTCAAGACGTGAAAAAAACTATTACAACATTGGCTCTTGTCCTATCATTATGCTGCATTGTGCAGGCTCAGTCTAGAGCGATGGGGCAATCAGCGTCGAAACCAACACCCGACGCTAAACTCATCTCACGAACAGTAGATGGAGATTATGAGGTGTGCAAATGGCTCGTCCAAGAGAAAAACAGCGATGAGTCAAACGAGTTTTCCATTAAGTACCAGATCAATTTAGCTCGACTCATCTCAACCTATGACAATAATGCTACAGAGCTACAGGGGTTAAAGGCATTTATTGATGGTGTTGCAAATGACGAGAGTAAAGAGGTCAAGCGGGTTAAAATTACAGGCTATGCCTCTCCCGATGGCCCGATCACCCTCAACGAAAAGTTAGCTAAAGAGAGGGCTGTCGATTGCAGCAACTACATCAAAGAGAATTACGACATCAAGAATTGCTCGTGCTCGACAGATGGTGTAGCGTTGACTTGGAGCGATGCTAAAGAGGCGATCTCAAGCTCTGCGATTCCGTCGAAGTCCGAGGTTCTTCAGATTATCAACGATGGTGGCACACAGATCTCTATTGAGACAAAACTAAAGGCTATGGAGCCTAGTTGGAGCTATTTAGCAAAGGATATTCTCCCTAAAATGCGATGTGTCGAGATCGAGGTTACATATACTTCGTGGGTCGAGATGTTTACTCGTATGCCGATCGGAGTTGAGGTTGTCGATGAGGTAGTTGTAGCTAATAATTACTTTGTATTTATTGATGATAATCCATCAGACATTGTAATATTCGAGAACAAGTATGCTCCGCTGGATTTCGAGGATGCAAAGTGCAAATTTGAGTTCAAGGATAATCGTCGTCGCGACAAATTCAAAGAGAAGGGTCGAGGGGCATTTGGTCGCGGAAAAGGCAAAGAGAAGATGAAGAAGGGGAAGAAAAAGAGAGGTTGGAGACGATAGACTAATTTGATAAAAAAAAGAGTGTTCAGGAGCGAAAGTTATCGAACACTCTTTTTTTTTATTAGGATCTGTTTAAGTTTGCGATTTATGTTGGCACCTCGTTTCGACTCACCAGAGTCGTCATCCTGAACTTGATTCAGGACCCCTAACTATCAGTGTCTCAGATTCTTTGTAGAGATCCTGAAACAAGTTCAGGATGACGAAATTTTCAATTTCGTATCTCACGTAGGACTGCTAATAAAAGTAAGCCCCCATTTTACAAAACCTTTATAAGTCGCTATAATTATGATGATTACAAAGATTAAGTAGTGAAAAACAATTATTGCCATATTTTTAAAAGCACTCTTGGAGTGATATTTTTCACTATTAAATCTCAATGTAGAACCACTATATTTTCAATTCAATAGCAAAAAATCTCATCTCCAATAGCACTCTTAAAAACACACCAATAATTATTTTCCACTACTTAAAAAATATTTTATCGGACACTAATATTTTTTTTTACAAAAAAACACTATATTTACTCCATGGCAAAGAAGATAGCAAAGACAAATGCAGCACGACTTCTGGATCGAGCAAAGATAGAGTATGAATTAATCCCATACGAAGTTGATGAGAGCGATCTATCAGCAATTCACGTTGCAGAGCAACTAGGTGAAGATATTGCACAAGTCTTCAAGACATTAGTGCTCAGAGGTGACAAAAATGGGATCTTCATCTGTGTAATCCCTGGGGACAAAGAGGTAGATCTTAAACGCGCTGCAAAGGTATCTGCAAATAAAAGTTGCGATATGATAGCTATGAAGGAGCTACTCCCAACAACAGGGTATATTCGAGGTGCTTGCTCCCCTATCGGAATGAAGAGGCACTTCCCGACATTTATCCACTCTTCAGCCATCAACCACTCAAAAATATATGTGAGTGCTGGTATTCGAGGGGTTCAAATTCAGATAGAACCCTCTCGATTAGCGGAGTTTGTTTCGGCAGAGATTGTTGAATTATTATAATGATTTTTCACCCTCCGCGATAATAGTAGAGACTGTAACATCACCCGTAACATTAACCGATGTGCGCAACATATCTAGCGGACGGTCAACACCCATAATCATCGCCAACCCCTCTGGTGGTATACCAATTGACGAAAGAACCATCATCGAGACAACAATACTTCCACCTGGGACGCCTGGCGTTCCAATCGAAGAGAGGGTTGTTGTTGCAATGACAATTAATATCTGCGACATCGTAAGGTCAACATTCATAACCTGAGCGATAAATATGACAGCGATCGCTTGATAGATGCTTGTTCCATCCATATTGATCGTAACTCCAAGTGGCAGTGTAAATGATGTGATATTCTTTGGTAGATGGAGCACCTCATCGGTCATCTTCATTGTTGTGGCAAGTGTTGCAGCACTCGAACTAGTTGTAAAACCCATCAACTGAACTGGGAACATTGCACGAATAAAGTCACGAGCCTTCACCTTTGTCATAAGCCCTATAACAAGCGGATAGAATAGGCACATAAGCAGCAAAAGACCGATCACAACTGTCAGAACATACAATCCTAAAGCCCCCAACAGAGAGACATCACCTGCGCTTTCACACACCATAGTGGCAATAAGAGCTGTGACACCATAGGGTGCAAACCCCATTACAATGTCAATACACTTGGTTATCACAGAGTCGAGACTATCCACAAACTCCAAAAAAGGGCGACTCTTTGCACCCACCATAATAGATGCCACTCCAATAAGCACCGCAAGCAGAATTACTTGAAGCATTGAGGCGTTATTTGCGAGAGCTTGAATTGCATTCTCTGGGATCATATCGACCAACGGCTGTAGAGGCGACAGATCTTGCATATTCTCCACAGCACTGCGCGTAGAGTCCAAATCATCGGCAAACGAACCATATAGACTCTGCGAAGTCTCAGCCGAGACCATGCGTCCTGGATTGATGATTGAGACAAGTGCAACACCCAACACAATCGAGACAACTGTAGATGCAACATATAACAGAATGGTCTTGACCCCAATCGTTGCCAACTTCGATACATCTTGCAGGCTTCCGATACCCTTGATAAGCGACAACAAAACAAGAGGGATAGCGATAAGTTTAAGTAGTCGAATAAATATCTCTCCGAAGGGGGATATCCAACTATTCACAAATGTCCCCAAATTAAACTGTGCTGCTATAATGCCAATTACAACTCCCAACAACATCCCAAGAAGGATCTTAACATACGCTGGCATCTCTGAAAATCTAACCATACTTTAATTAATTACTTTACGCACAATCAATCCAAAACAATCGCTATTTTGAGGAGTTAAACATATCTTTTAGGCTACCCAACGAACTTATAACACCCGTCGCCTCGTATGGCATATAGATAGTTTTATTATCCTTTCCGCTCACCATACTCTTCAACGACTCGATATATTTCGTCGCCAAAATATATGTCGCTGGATTTGTAGATGTCGCTGCGATCGCCTCACTGATTCTTGCAATCGCCTCCGCCTCCGCCTTAGCTTGCAAGATTTGAGCCTCTGCCAGACCCTGCGCCTTTAGGATTGCAGTCTCCTTCTCGGCAGCTGCATTGTTGATCTGCGCCTCCTTTGCTCCCTCCGACTTTAGGATTGCAGAGGTCTTTTCACCCTCCGCACGAAGGATCTCCGCGCGACGATTTCTCTCGGCTTGCATCTGCTGCTCCATCGCCTTGATGATATTGGTTGGAGGTGTGATATCCTGCAACTCCACTCTATTCACCTTTACACCCCACTTATTGGTAGCGTCATCAAGCACCGCACGTAGCTTTGAGTTTATGGTGTCGCGAGAGGTCAATGTCTCATCCAACTCCATCTCTCCAATGACATTACGAAGTGTAGTTTGTGTCAACTTCTCAATCGCATTTGGTAGATTGTCGATCTCATAGACCGCCTTTACAGGATCTATAATCTGGAAATATAGAAGTGCGTTGATCTCTGTCGTTACATTGTCGCGTGTAATTACATTCTGCTTTGCAAAATCATATACCTGCTCGCGAAGATCTATCCTCTGCGTCTTTACAAACGAGGAGTATGTATTGCCAGCAGCATCACGCGTTGAGTAGCGCACAATGAATGTTCTCGCCTGATCCACAATTGGCCAGATGATATTGATTCCAGATGGCAGAGTTCGATCATATCGCCCTAATCGCTCTACAATTCGTGTCTCTGACTGTGGGATAATTTTGATACTGCGTAGTGTTACAATAACCACCACAAAGGCTAAAAAAGCCAATACAACCACTCCTTGTTCCATAATTTACCTCCTCTTTACAATTAATATTACACTCTCAACTCTAACTATCTCTACCTTATCACCAACCAACAAAACATCGGTATCGCACTCTGTTTCAGCCTTCCAATCATCGCCATCGACACGTACTCTACCCTCTCCATCGCGAATATCTTGAGTCACCACCGCACGCCTCCCTACCAACGCTTGGGCATTGGTCTCGACCTTGCTCTTTGACTTAGCAAGATAGCGGATAATGAGTGGACGCACCACAATTAGTGCCACAATTGTCGTGACAGAAAATGTAGCTAATTGCCAGACAATATCGCCCCCAACAAATGCCACCAGACACGCTACCAAAGCTCCGATAGCAAAACATATCACAGCAAAACCGAGTGTCAAGACCTCGATCAAAAGAGCCACCAAAGTGACTACAGCCCATATAATCCACGCATGCATAGCAATCTACTATTTTAATTATTTTGCTCCCGACTCATCTTCATATAGCGAGATAACTCCAAGATTAACTGATCCCTTTTACGACACGACACATAGTAGTAATCTTCGTATATATCGACAATCTCCACCAAATATTTCAACTCCGAAGCGTAGATCTTCACTCGTCGAAAGTGTCGAAAATCGAAATAGTGACCATAATACCCAAAGAATCCATAGCTTCCAAATATTGGGAATATCCACTTCAACTGTCGAGGTGTAATCCTTCGCACCGAAGAGATCTGGTCAATATCTATCTCCGTCAAATCGAGAAGAGAGTGGATCGCAAAACTCCTCTCATTAACCAATATTTTACGAGGTATGGAGAGTGCCATAAGCAACAGAAGTGCCATTATAAACGAAGCAAACCACGCCGATAGAAATCCCCCATCATAGAGCTGATAGAGGGCAAAACCTAACAGCGCAACCACCACAATGTATAATAGTGTCCAGTAGTATGTACGTCGTCCAAAGTTAAAATAATATCTACTCATATCAAAGCTCTTCTATCATTTGTTGAGCTAACAACATATCCTCTTGCGTTGTTATTTTAATGTTGCGGCTCTCACCATCACATAGCCACACTCGCTCTCCCATATGTTCAACAAGCGACGCATCATCTGTAAATGAGTCATCGTATGGTTGATTATAGGCTCTTCTAAGCATCAACGCATCGAACATCTGCGGAGTCTGCACCGCTCGAATAGATGATCGTTTCAGTGCTCGAGAGACTCCATCCGACTGCACCATACGCAAAGAGTCGCTCACATTCACAACAGGGATTGCCGATCCAGACGATAGCGCACACTCTAAACACCTCTTAATCATACCCACAGAGCAAAACGGACGCGCACCATCATGAACACCAATAATATCCACACCCTCCGAAAGAGCCAAAATTCCACTCTTCACCGAATGGTAACGCTCCTCACCTCCAGATACCGATTTATGTTTGGCAACATCAAATCTTGCCGATAGATTTTGCCAATACTCTACCCTATCCTCTGCCAACACCA
Organism: Rikenellaceae bacterium; assembly: GCA_047174275.1. Lineage (GTDB taxonomy): Bacteria > Bacteroidota > Bacteroidia > Bacteroidales > Rikenellaceae > Alistipes. The sequence goes on from JBCQUC010000010.1 coordinate 23,068, forward strand.
CCACAATCTCTGCCGTGGGAAGTGCTCGCGAAAAAGCCTCGATCGTGTGGACTAAAAGTGGGCGTTGCCCCAAGATCTGAAACTGCTTTGGGATAACTCCGCCAGCTCTCTTTCCACTTCCTCCAGCTACTATTACAATGCCTACTTTAGGCTCTATTCTCTCCTCCATATTAACTTCTTTCCAAATCCCAACGTGTTGTCGGTCAATTTAATAAAATGTGGCTCAAATCGCCAAAGCGTAAGCGGAGCTGCCGCGGCAAATGGGTATTTTGAGATATAACAACTTCGATCCTCATCGCCCCCCTCGTAGACTCGCCCCGTAAGTTGCAAACCCTGCAATTTACCAACCACCTTTGTCTCCAAGACTATAGATGCCGCTACGGTTGGATTTTGGGTCATATGTCCACCATGGCAGGTATCGAGATTCGATGTAAATACCAACACCTCTCGCTCCTTATCATAGCTATAAAACGCATTCGAGCAGTAAGGTGCACCATCCTCCCCCACTGTCGCCAAGGTCATAACATGGTGTCGACCTATAAATTTTACAATTTTACTCTCCATTATCTGTAACAACTATTGAATCTATCGCTGGTCGCAATAGAGCGGTATCTCTTATTATTTTATCATCCGAGATGATACCATTCAACTCCAATATGATAGACTCTTTGACAATATCGTATGATCTCTCATTCTTCTTCGAGATCGGCTCTGTAGGCTCTTGTGGCACTGTCAATGGATTGATTGCTGTTCCTCCTTTCCACACTCGATAATCAAGGTGAGGCCCTGTGGATGCCCCTGTAGAGCCAACATAACCGATCAACTGCCCCTGCTGAACCCTTGTACCTTGATTGATACCACTCGCAAAACGACTCAGATGAAGATACCCTGTCATTATCTTATTCGGGTGTTGAATCTTCAACATATTGCCGCCACCGCCGCCCCAACCTTTGAAGGTTACAACTCCATCTGCAACCGAATGGACTGGTGTTCCAGATGGTGCTGCGTAATCTACACCATGGTGAGGTCTATAGACCTTGTAGATTGGGTGAAGCCTTGCGTTTGAGAATGTTGAGCTGATACGCGAATACTTCAGTGGGGCTTTAAGCATCTGCTTCTTTAGGCTCGCACCCTCCTCATCCCAATACTCGATTCTCCCATTTTGGTTGAATGGGATTGCGTAGTAGTCCTTACTGCTATGGCTAAATTTAGCTCCCCAGATCTGGCTTATTCCAACGGAGATTGTATCCTCAACAAATCTCTCATCGTAGATAACGGTAAAGCTATCCCCACCCTGTATTCCAAAGAAGTCGATACTCCATTGATAGATATCCTCCAGATCCATCGCCAAAGCGTATGGAAGATCCTGCTGCATAATTGCCCCCCACAGAGATGTATTTATAACAACAGCCCTTTTGTTACGAACAGTTATAGTTGGCTTCGAACCAGTTGTAACGACAACAGAGTCACCAACCATCGAAAAGAGTACATAATCCTCCGCGCTCTGCTCATAGGCGATATAGTCAAGCCTCCCCTGCTCCAATGAATCATCCTCGATAAATGCAGTGTAATCGAACCCTGCACGGATTTTCCGAAGTGAGAATATCGAATCCGAGGCTTTGCTGAGTCTATCTATATCAAGTGCAGACTTACCGTAAGATCTCATTATATCACCCATTGTCTGCCCCGAACGTACTTTGTTGCGCTCCAATCGATACCCCTCAATAGGCACACCATAGCGTCTCTCTATAGGTGCAATTGGCAGGCTGTCAACTTCGGCTTCAACCTGACTATTATCATAGCTGCGATCTATGCACCCAACAAATAAAACCAAGGCGACAAACGCCAATATCCATCTCATTATGTTATTCATTAAATCCCTAATTTACACTAGATACCTAGTTTGGCAAAGATATGAAAAAAGTTGATAAAACAGAGGAATACCCTTAAGTTTTTTATTAACCAACAACCGATATTTTGTAATCTGACATATTTGTTGTATCTTTGGTCGGACGAAATAATAATCGCATAGAACAACGAGATCATTATGTTCAAAAAGATACTACTAGCACTTCTATCCCAGCTCTATATTTTGGGGGTCAACATACGTCACAAACTCTTCGATTGGGGAATCTCCAAAAGCGAAGAGTTTGATGTACCTGTTATATGTGTCGGTAATATCACAGTTGGAGGGACAGGAAAGACCCCTATGTGCGAGATGCTTATTGAACATCTGAGCCAAAAGGGTCGAGTAGCGGTTATTTCGCGAGGCTATGGGCGCAAAACAGAGGGGTATATCGAGGTTCAAAGCGACGCTAATTATCTGGAGGTCGGAGACGAACCTCTTCAAATGAAGTTAAAATATCCTCATGCGCTGATTGTAGTCTGCGAGAAGAGGGCAGAGGGCATTAGACGAATAATCGAGGAGAATCCCGACGTTAAAAATATAATTATGGATGATGGCTTCCAACATCGATATGTCGAACCAAAGGTGAATGTTATAATGGTCGATGCTACGCGACCAATTAGCGAGGATTATCCCCTACCACTTGGAACACTGCGCGACTCTAAAGAGATGCTATATAGAGCGCAATACTTTATCGTAACAAAGTGCCCCGACAAGATTAGCCCATTTGACAGAAGTGTTATTCGACGAGAGTTGGTCACAATGCCATATCAAAAGATATACTTTACGAGGATCGAGAACCTAGAGCCAGAGGCGATATACCCAGAGACTGCACAATTCAGCGACGAACAGGAGGTGATAGCGATGTCTGGAATAGGTAACCCACTACCATTCACACAACACATAAAGGATTGCTACAAATGCGTTGATGAGTTGACATTCGAGGATCACCATAGCTATACAAGAGATGACTTTGAGATCATACTCCAAAGCCTCAACAGACACCCAAACTCTGTAATTATAACCACAGAGAAGGATGCAATAAAGTTTTTGATGGATGAGAGTGTGCCTCAACAGCTTCGCAAAAAGATATACTACACACCGATAAAAATGAAGTTTATTATTGACTCCGAAGAGGAGTTGCTAAAAAATATAGATTATGATCTTAAGCAGAATTAAAGAGGTTGCAAAATACCTAGAGACAAAAACAGAGGACTTTGCACCTGAAGTTGGTGTTATATTGGGCTCTGGATTGGGTAATTTTGCCGATGTTATAGATGTAAAGTATACTATCAACTATAGTGATATCCCTAACTTTCCAGTATCAACGGTCGCTGGACACTCAGGTCGATTTGTTGTCGGATGTGTAGCTCAGCGCAGGGTGATTGCTATGCAGGGACGATTCCACTTCTACGAGGGGTACTCGATGGAGGATGTGACACTGCCTGTTAGAGTTATGAAGCTACTTGGAATAGAGACTCTTCTTGTCTCTAATGCTGCTGGCGGCATCAACACATCGTTCCAAGTTGGTGATTTGATGGTTATTACAGACCATATAAATCTTCTTCCGAATCCATTGATTGGGCGAAATCTCGAAGAGTTTGGGCCTAGATTCCCAGATATGCACGACTGCTACAACTCAGAGCTAATAAAGAAAGCGACCTCAATCGCAAATGCAGAGGGGATAAAATTACAATATGGAGTCTATGTCGGAGGCACTGGCCCGACATTCGAGACTCAAGCCGAATACAAATATTTCAAGATAATTGGTGGCGATGCAGCGGGCATGTCTACCACTCCAGAGGTTATTGTAGCTCGACACTCTGCGATACGTACATTTGGAGTATCGGTTATCACAAACTGCGGATTGAGCGACGAGAAGGGGGATCATGAGGATGTTCAGCTTCAAGGGGCAAAGGCTTCGGGGCGAATGTCTACCCTATTTACCAAACTTATCGAGGCACTCTAAAAGAGATGTTGAATTTAGCAATCATACGTGGTTACGTAGCTGATGATCCATTTATACGAGCAACCGAGGGTGGTAAATTCGCACGTCTCAGAGTTGTTACAGTTGAGAAGATTGTAGTCCGAAAGACAAACTCTATTCGAATGCACACAGAGTGGCATACGATCGCTCTTTGGGGCGACCATGCTGAAGTAGCAGATCGTAAAATTCGGATAGGTAGTGCCATTCAGATAGAGGGGGCACTTCGAACTCGCAGTTGGCAAGACAAAGATGGAGTAACAAATAAAGCAACAGAGATCTCAGCCCACAAATTAGAGATATTAAACTCTATTGATGGGGCTGAGATCCCTGATTTTATTGTTGCTGCGATGCCTGCCTCTCAATCCTCTAAAGCAACTTCCACCAAGTTAGAGGTTAAGCGACCAATAGATGATCCTGATGATCTACCATTTTAGAGAATACCATTTGTCTACAATAAAATATTCCAATAGTCACTTTTGAGATACGAAATTGAAAATTTCGTCATCCTGAACTTGTTTCAGGATCTCTACAAATAATCTGGAACTCTGACAGTTAGGGATCCTGAAACAAGTTCAGGATGACGTTCCTAGCGGAACGTATCTCAAGTGGGACTGCTAGCAAACTCTATTGAGCCACCTCTTCATCATTTTTTGACGACGATTTTGAATCTATACGTACAAGTAGCTCACAAGCCAGATCATCAGCCGAAAGATCGCGAGTTATATTTCCAGATCGAGCAAGAGATATCTGCCCTGTCTGTTGCGAAATAATCACGATTATTGCATCCGAGACCTCACTCAACCCTATTGCAGCGCGGTGACGCATACCCAATGACATTGGAACCTCGCTCTGAGTGATAGGCAAAGTACACTTCGCCGAGACAATACGCCCCGACTCAACAACAATAGCACCATCATGAAGAGGCGAATTTTCGGCAAAGATTGCTCTAATAAGCGATGTCGATAACTTTGCATCAATATTGACTCCACCCTCGCTTATTAGTCGCAGATCACTCAATTGAGAGATGACAATTATCGCTCCAATATGGGCACGCGAAAGTGCAGATGCCGCCTCGATTATTGGCAATATATCACTGTTGCTCGCCCTATTTCGATTAAACAGAAGTGAAATAATGCCAAATTTATGCTGTCTATCTCCAATAATATGCAAAAATCGCCGTATCTCAGGTTGAAAAACGATAATCAACGCAATAACACCCACAGATATAACTTGCCCCAAAATGGTCGACAATAGCTCCATATTCAGAGCACGAACAACCACCCACAACATATACACCGCGATGATTCCCGTCAGAATATATGGTGCGTTAGTTCCGCGAGTTGAACGGTAGAGCCAATACATAATCAACGCTACCAAAACTATATCTATTATATCACGAAATGTAAATGGGACAAACCACATGGCGTTATTGAATTTAATTCAAATTACTTCTTCTCTTTGCTATATATATTGTTAAGCTCCTCAAGTACGATATTCGAGATGTTTAGGGTTGTGTCTGCATCAATTAGAGCCGACGCATTCACAATCATCTTATATCTTTTATCCTTATTAACACTCTCGATAGCCTGCTTAATCATCATTTGAGTGCGATTTGCAAATACAACATTCTCCTCCTCTAGCTCTGCAATCTGCTTTTGTGTAGATGTCTGGAATGCTTGAGCACGACTCTCGATGCTTGCCTGCTCCTTCTGTGCATTTGCAGAGGTAATAAGTCCATTCTGGTACTTTTGTTGCAGTTGTGCCGCCTCACTCTGAAGAGCCTGCTCCTTTTGACTCCACTCGCGTTGAGCTGTCTCTGATCGCTTTTGCAAAGGCACTCCCTCGTTGTTGAAGATATCGCTCTTTGTTAGTACCAACTCCATGTCGACATAGGCCAATGAAGAGTCCGACGAAGATGATGATGTTGTCTGAGCCGAAGGGGTTGTTGTAGCTGTTTGAGCTTGAGGTGCAGTACACGATACTGCGAGAAGTGCAAACGAAGCTGCAATAAAAATCTTTTTCATAGTATTGTTTTTTTTATTAAAAATACATCTTTAAGCCACAAAGATAGAAAAATTTATTTACTTTTGCGGATTAGCAAAAAATAAACTTTTATGTACGAATATATAACAGGACAACTCGCAGAGCTCACACCCACCTACGCAGTAATTGAAGCGGCAGGTGTTGGCTACCATCTAAACATCTCGCTCAACACATTTTCGGCAATCGAGGGGTGTGCAAATACTAAACTTTTCACACACTACGTTGTACGTGAGGATGCGCAAATTTTATATGGATTTTCGAGCAAAATAGAGCGCGAACTATTTCGGATGTTGATAAGCGTGTCGGGCGTAGGAGGGAATACAGCTCGTATGGTGCTATCAACATTTTCGCCTACGGAGCTACAGAGCATAATAACAACGGAGAACGCCGTGCTCCTAAAAGGGGTTAAAGGGCTTGGATTAAAGACCGCTCAAAAGATTATTGTTGATCTTAGTGGCAAGATGGTTGCAACCTCACTCAGCGAAGAGGCTGCAGCGGCAATTACGACACAAAATAACTCTCAAAACGAAGCTATTGAGGCACTTATAATGCTCGGATTCGCAAAGAGTGCTTGCCAAAAAGTGGTCTCAGAGATTGTGAAATCAAATCCAAAAAGTGGCGTTGAAGAGATCATTCGACTCTCACTCAAACGCCTTTAGCGGAAAAATGGTTTGAATAAAATAAAAAATTACTACCTTTGTGGGATTATGAGAGAGTTTTTACGAGATGGAGTGCGTTTATCTGTCGCAATGTTAGCAACAGCGGTGTTGCTATCTGGCTGTGAAACAGATTTTGAAGACAACGAGGATCAAAGGGATGATATAGTTTCATTCCTAGAGTCGTCTCATGTTCCAACACTCATCTCGGAGAGCGATATAAAGCTATCCTTGGAGGATAATCCAAACTTCTACGTTGAGTTTGGAGATTATGCATATCTCTATATTGATGACTATTACAACACTGAGCGAGATGATATGACTCAAATTTCGAAAGGCAGTCGCATCTCTATTACGTTTCGCCTCTATCCATTCGATGGAGATACAATCTCAGATAGTGAACTCCCAACCTACACAAATGATCCAGCATACGAAGCTGATTATATTGATGCAGGGTTAAACACAACCTATTGGAGTTTTGAGCCACTAGAGTTTACTGTTGGCGGAGGCAATATACTAGATAGCATACAGAGTGGATTGATTGGGTGCAGAGAGGGAGATAACATAGAAATTTATATGACTCGCAATATGGGGTATGGTGATGACGTTATAGGTGTTATGGAACAAGATTGCTCATTGGCTTTTTTCTGCACTATTGAGAGCGTAGAGAATTAAGGGAAGTTCTAATTTTGACAATAATTATAGAAGATGAAAATAGTAAAACTGAATACAATCTGGATAGTGATCCTATCACTCTTTGCATCCATGACATTTGTAGGGTGTAACACCTCAGACGACGACGATGATGACGATGATTGGTCTACAACCGATGACTATGATGTTATAGAACAAGCTGTATTTGATGCATGGATGGAGGCGAATTGGCCTGATTTGGTCAGTAGCAGACAGGAGGATGGTTATTACATTGAGGTATTGAGCGAAGATAAGGATTCAGCGTATCCAAATACCAATACAACATCTTGCTGGGTTGAGTATAATATTGTTTCGCGTGACCTTGATGGAAATATCTGCAACACGCGCTATGAGTCGATCGCAATACAACAGGGTACATTTACACTCTATACGCGCTATGCTCCAACTAAATCGTATGTATCGCTGCTCAATAGCGACATATATGAAGACTACTACGGTGGCGATGCCGATGACTATCAAGAGAGTGCGTTTACTCAGGCAATGAAGGCGACGGAGATGACCATCAATGGAGTTACCGAGCCATTCAGCCTAACTGTTGGTAGCAAAATCAGATTGTGGATGCCATCGCGATTGATTGATAGTGGAGGCAATGGAACAGGTGGTTACGCTGGTCAATACTCAATAGGCAGTGGTCGTCCAATGGTGAGCGAGATTGAGATTACAAATGTGATTATAGATGCAGAGAAGAGCGAAAAAGAGGTTATAGATTGGTTTATTAACAGCCAAGAGGTTGTGAGTGATTGGGAGTTTGTAAAGGATAAATATGCGGATTATATCTACATAAACCACAACTACACCCCATACACTTCACTAAACTATATATCACCATATAACTACACTCAACTCGATGCGGCAGAGAACTTTGAAGATCTAGAGGCGCAGATCAACCAAGTTCTAATCGAGACATTTGGGGATGGTGTTGAGATCACCAGAGATGAGGATGACCTTATTGATGATGATTACGCTCACATTTGGTATATTACACGAACCATAGATGGCTTTATTGTAGATACCAACATCGAAGAGATAAAGGAGTTGATCTACGAGACATCGGCTGGTACTTCGGAGGATGATGGATCGTATCTTTCGTATAGTAGTGCTAGTGTAAAAGATTCATACATAATGGCTTTTTATTATAGTATACCAAAGCTAGAGTATGGACAGTGGGCTACAATGATAACATCGTCGCTTGAGGCGTATGATATAGATGGAGTGACAGGAACATTAACAAATACAGAGATTCTACCATATAGCTCCTTGATCTTTCAGATGTATATTGAGTATGATTAATGAGGGGTAGATATAGTTTTAAGTAAAAAGAGGGAGAACCTATTATATTACAAGATGGGTAAAAAAGGAAAAATAGAGAGCATAGAGATAGATGATTTGGGGATGTTGCCCGAACTTTTGGATGGTAATCACCGAGTGATTCCAATAATGGCAAATGACGAAGATTTAGATGAGGGGGTTCAGATTCCAGAAGAGCTTCCAATTTTGTCGCTTCGCTCCTCGGTGCTGTTTCCAGGCTCGATCACACCTATCACTGTTGGACGTGATAAGAGCATAAAGTTAGTTCGTGAGGTTAACGAGGCGAATGGAGTACTTGGGGCTGTGCTTCAACGAGATAGCGATGTAGATGATCCGAAGCCTGAGGATATGCATTTGGTGGGTACAGCGGCTAGAATCGTCAAGATTTTAGAGATGCCAAATGGTACGCTTACCGTAATATTGAATGGTCTTGAGAAGATTCAAGTTATAAACTACACCTCAACAGAGCCATACCTAAAGGCTAATGTGTTGACTCTTCGAGATGTGATTGTTGAGAAGAACAGCCTCGCATTTGATGCTATTGTGGACTCTATTCGCGATATAGCGTTGTCGATAATCAAGATGTCGAATGTACTTCCAAAGGAGGCGACATATGCAATTAAGAATATCGACTCAAAGCGAGGAATCATAAACTTTATCTGCACAAACTTTGACTTCTCGGACGAGGATCGCCAGATGTTGCTTGAGACTTCGGGACTGATGGAGCGTGCAAATAAGTTGTTGGAGATCCTAATTCGTGAGCAGCAACTTACAGAGCTCAAAAATGAGATTCAGAATAAGGTAAAGTCGGAGATAGATCAACAGCAGCGTGAATACTATCTTCAACAACATATGCGAACGATTCAAGAGGAGTTGGGTGATACATCCGATGCTGAGATTGAGGCGATGCGCGAAAAGGCTGAGGAGAAGAGTTGGTCGGAGGATATCAAGGCGATATTTGATAAGGAGATTGCAAAGATCGAGAGGTTGAACCCTGCGGTTGCGGAGTACTCTGTACAGATGACATATTTGCAGCTGATGCTTGATCTGCCATGGAACGAGACAACGGAGGATAATCTTGATCTAAAATTGGCTCAGGAGCAACTTAATTCAGATCACTTTGGACTTGAAGAGGTTAAGGATCGAATTTTGGAGCATTTGGCTGTTATCAAACTAAAAGGTGATCTTAAATCCCCTATTATCTGCCTGTATGGTGCGCCTGGTGTTGGAAAGACTTCACTTGGTCGCTCTGTTGCTACAGCTTTAGAGCGTAAGTTTGGACGTATCTCGTTAGGTGGTCTTCACGATGAGTCGGAGATTCGAGGTCACAGAAGAACTTACATCGGGGCGATGCCAGGTCGTATAATCCAGACTATCAAACGTTGTGGATCATCAAACCCTGTAATTATACTCGATGAGATTGATAAGGTGACAGCTGGTAACCACGGAGATCCATCAAGTGCTCTTTTGGAGGTTTTAGATCCAGAGCAGAACTCTTCATTCCACGATAACTACCTCGATACGGATTACGACCTTTCGAAGGTGATGTTTATTGCAACAGCAAATAACATCGGAAATATTAGTGCGGCTCTACGCGATCGTATGGAGATGATTAACATCGCTGGATATCTGGTCGAGGAGAAGGTTGAGATCGCTATTCGCCATCTACTTCCAAAGCAACGCAAAGCACATGGAGTATCCGAAGAGCAGTTGACAATATCTAGAGAGTTGATAGAGAGGATTATCTCGGAGTATACTCGCGAGGCGGGAGTGCGTGCACTCGACAAACAGTTGGCGAAGGTAGCACGTACGCGAGCTAAACAGATTGCGTTTGAGGAGAGTTACAATGTAGATATTACAGGAGAGGATCTTGAGAAGTTCCTTGGTGTCGCTAAATTCACGAGAGATCAGTATGAGGTGGCTGGAATGGTTGGTGTCGTAACTGGTCTTGCATGGACTGAGGTTGGCGGTGATATTCTATATGTTGAGTCTGTGTTGACACCTGGCAAGGGTGGAATTTCACTCACAGGAAACCTCGGAAATGTGATGAAAGAGTCTGCGGCGATTGCACTGGAGTGGGTAAAGGCGAACCACGAAAAGTTGGGAATTGACGTGGAGATGTTCGAGAAAAATACGATCAATATACATGTTCCAGATGGTGCAATTCCAAAGGATGGACCATCGGCAGGTATTACAATGATAACCTCAATAGTCTCAACCTACACTGGACGCAAGGTAAAGGAGCGCATTGCAATGACTGGTGAGACAACCCTAAGAGGTAGAGTGACTCCAGTTGGCGGAGTTAAGGAGAAGATTTTGGCAGCCAAACGTGCAGGTATCACAACAATTATCCTATCGGAGGATAATCGTAAAGATATAACGGAGATAAAGGAGCAGTATATTGATGGATTGACATTCCACTATGTACGCACCAACGAAGATGTATTAGAGGCTGCTCTTTTATAAGCATAGCTATAATTACATATAGTCCCACTTGAGATACGTTCCGATAGGAACGTCATCCTGAACTTGTTTCAGGATCTCAGCAAACGATAGTACAGCAAAAATAACACGCTGATTAACAAACTTATTAATGATGCAGAGATCCTGAAACAAGTTCAGGATGACGAAATTTTCAATTTCGTATCTCAAGTGGGACTTTTAGTTTTTTTTTGGGGGCACTAATGATTTATAATTAAAGAGACAAATGAAAGTATTAGCAATTATACCAGCGCGATACGCTTCGACCAGATTTCCAGGTAAGCCTCTAGCTCTATTGGGAGGTAAGAGCGTCATAGAGGGAGTCTATACTCAAGTGTCACAAGCTATTGAGGATGTTGTTGTTGCAACCGATGATGAGCGTATCTTCGATGCAGTTGTAGCCTTTGGGGGGCGTGCAGTTATGACAGCAATGACCCACACGAGCGGCACAGATCGCTGTTATGAAGCCTATACAAAAGTTGCCGCTGAAAATGGCGAGTATGATATTGTTATAAATGTGCAGGGAGATGAGCCATTTATATCTCAAGACCAGATAAAATCGCTTATTAGTTGCTTTGAGAGGGGGGATAGAGTTGATATTGCAACCCTTGTGAAACCTTTCGAGGCGAGTGATGGAGTGGAGACTCTGGAGAATCCTAATTCACCAAAGGTTGTAGTTGATAGTCAGATGTGTGCGATCTACTTTTCACGCTCTGTAATTCCATACCTTCGAGGCGTTGATCGCAACGAATGGTTGACAAAACATATATTCTACAAACATATTGGGATGTATGGTTTTAGGGCGGAGGCGTTGAGTAGTGTTACCTCCCTACCCTGCTCTTCGTTGGAGATTGCGGAGTCGTTGGAGCAGCTTCGATGGATTGAGAATGGATATAAGATTGGTGTCGGAGTGACCGATATTCAGACAATTGGAATCGACACACCCGAAGATTTGGAGGCAGCAGAGATATTTCTTGCTAATAAAAAGTAGTTAAAATGAGCGATATAAAGATAATAGCTGGACCATGCGTAATAGAGTCTCAGGAGCTGCTCGATGAGGTGGCTGAAACGATTGTTGGTATCAATGAGCGTTTGGGGGTAGATATAATATTCAAAGCGTCGTTTGATAAGGCAAATCGCACCTCTATATCATCTTATAGAGGTCCAGGGATCACAAAAGGTTTGCAGATGTTGGGGGATGTGAAGCAAAAATGGGGGCTCAGACTTCTAACAGATATTCATGAATCGGCTCAAGCCGAGGCTATCGGAGAGGTTGTTGATGTTATTCAGATCCCTGCATTCTTGTGTCGCCAGACAGATCTATTGATTGCAGCAGCCAAGACTGGCAAGATAGTAAATATAAAGAAGGCTCAATTTTTATCGGGCGAAGATATGTTATATCCATACCAAAAGGCTATCGACTCTGGTGCTAAAGAGGTGTGGTTGACAGAGCGAGGCAATATGTTTGGGTATAATAATTTGGCGGTTGATTTTCGCAATATTCCAGATATGCTAAAGATCTCGGATAGAGTGATTATGGATTGTACACACTCTGTTCAACGTCCTGGAGGGGCTGGTGGCAAGACTGGAGGGAATCGCGAGTTTGTTCCGATGATGGCACATGCAGCCAAAGCATTTGGCGCAAATGGCTATTTTTTGGAGGTTCATCCCGATCCAGACAATGGAATGAGTGATGCTGCGAATATGTTACAACTTAGCGAATTAGAGGGTTTAATTAAATCTCTAATATAGACTTATGACAACTAACAATCGAAATAAGATATTAAAGTTAGCTAAAGAGACCATCCACGCCGAAGCTGAGGCACTCCTCAAAATGGAGCAGACCTTAGGTGATGATTTTGTAGCTGCTGTGGAGGCTATACTTGCCACTAGCGGCAAGTTGGTACTTACAGGCATGGGAAAATCGGGACTTATTGCAAGAAAGATCTCAGCAACTATTGCATCGACTGGTACTCCGAGTTTCTTTCTGCACCCTGCGGAGGCTTTTCATGGTGATCTAGGAATGATATCGAAGGATGATATTATTCTCGCTATATCCTATTCGGGGGAGTCGGATGAGGTGTTGAAAATCATACCATTTATACACTCCAACGGCAATACACTCATTGCAATGAGTGGAAACGAGAGCTCTACACTCGCTAAAAATTCAGATATACATCTTAATGTTAAGGTCGATAGCGAGGCGTGTGTGCTGAAACTCGCCCCCACAACATCGACAACAGCGCAGCTCGCAATGGGTGACGCATTGGCGGTGGCATTGACAAAACTTCGCAAATTTACAAGTATGGATTTCGCAAGGCTTCACCCTGGTGGGAGTCTTGGTCGTCGCTTGCTGATGAAGGTTGGCAATGTTATGCGCAGCCATGATCTACCTATTGTTGCTCCAGATTGCTCCGCTATAGATATGATCCACGCCATTAGTCGCGGTGGATTAGGTTTGATTATCGTTTGTGACAATGATAAGACGATAGGTATCATCACTGATGGAGATATCAGACGAGCGATGGAGAGTCGAATATCGGAGTTCTTCGCAATTACAGCGATAGACATCTGCACACCAAATCCAAAGTGTATCTCGGTAAACGAGAAGTTGATAAGTGCAGAGAAGATGATGACTCGACACAAAGTGAGCACACTTCTTGCCACCGACTCAGATGGCAAATTAGCTGGAGTTATTCAAATATATGATATAAAATTGTAGGATAAACAATGGGTTATGGAGATTTCGCCCTCCATAACCCATAACTTGTTTATAAACTCGACTCTTCTAGTACTCCAAAGTTACTGAATCACCATCGTCCCATGTAGTTACGCTAACTGTGATATCAATCTCTGAGTTCTGTCCATCAAGAACATCATCACCTGGCTCCTTCTCTGGAATCTCAACCTCCTCTTCAGAACTATCATCCTTTTTAGTAAGCTTTACAGGATCTCCATCTTTGTCAACATATACATCCTCAACCAAGATACCTCCTGTAGATCCATCTTCTCCAAGACCTAGATGTATATCATACTCTTTATTTGGAGTGAAAGTGTATCCAAGAGGGAATGCTGCCTTAACATAAAGTGTTATATTCTGATCCGCATCAACATAATCTGACGCATCTGACATGTAGCTAACAGATGGATATCCAACAATCGGATAACCGCCAGTATTTGTCATATAGTAGATAACCTCAATATAAGACTCTGTTCCGATACTTGATGCAGCAATAGACTCCGATGTGATAGCTGTTGTCGTCTGTGGGATTATCATAAGAGGTGCATCGGTAGCACTATTGATAAGCTCGTCACCACCACTTGTTGTTGAATTAAGAGCTGTTGCAGCGTTATCACCAATATAGTAATACTCATAATCATCATAATTCGAGTCGTTATTTGTCCATGTAGCACCAACATCTGTCGAAAGAGCATCGGCAGCCAATGGTGTGATAGTCACTGTTCCCTCGCCATCAACATTAACAAGAGTAGCCTTTGCAATATATACATTATAAGTACCTGTAGCAGCATACAAATGTATCTTTGACAAGGCGTGCTTGTGGTATACACTTAACACATTACCTGTTGGAATAGCATCTAACTTACTTGCATGAAAGACAAGGTCTTTATGGCTGGTGGATACTCCCGAGACAGTATAATCACTATATGTAGCGACATTATCCGTAAAACTTAGATTGTCGAATGCCGCTCCATCGTGTAGAGAGTAGAAGTTTGCAGGGAATACAATATCACCCCACTTCACTGGATCTGTCTCTGTTTGACTCCAGTCACTGCTTGCATACGTAAATGTATACGTATCACTGATCGTTCCGCTATCATCTATATGAAGCTCCACATACATAGAGTCCTCAAGAGTGGATGTTGTGGTATCCGAACCTTTAGTTGTGCCTGCATAGACATTAATAGAGACCAGATCCCCACTATCTGCAGCACCAGGGTAGTCACCCATACTCGTTTCATCTTCTGAACAGCTACTCATAGCAACTGCAAAAAGCATTACAGGAAAGAAAAGTTTTTTCATAAAAAAAATGTTTTTTTAAAAGTTAATTATTAAGGTCTATCGAAGCGTTATTACCTCTCTATCACCCCACGCCTCTACTCCAAATCCTGTGCCGTTTCCCTCTGGAAGCACAATCATATTTTCATCTGATTCGAGGCTAATTAAAATTTTTAAATTACTTTGTTCTTTTACTTGCTCTGTTATATCGCGAGTGAATGTTACCAACTCTCCGCTGTTCAAAATTACATCTAGCTCCAACTCGTAGGTCTGATTCTCATCGGGCTCTTTACCAAATGTTGTGATCTCTGACTCGATGACTCCATCAATAAAATCCTCATCATCGTACGTAGCAGAGGTGAAGTTAAAGCTATATATTATGGTATTATTTGGAGTCGAGAGCCTCTCTTCAGAGGCGAGATATGCACCTGCGGCAAATCCCTTTACAACGCCCTGAATAATTTGAGCATTATTGAGGTTCTTAACACGCACCGTAAAGATACATTGCGTCGTGATAGGGGTTGGAGCTACATCTATCTCGACCTCTTCGCTGTGGGTCTCACCACAGTAGATACAACTCACCATATTGGAGGTTACCTCGAACTCTGTCACTCTCCACACTGCAAGTTGCCCATGGTCGGTGGCTAATATCTCACCATCCAGAATATCGTAATAGATACCACTAGAGTCACTCTCCTCAATTATTTCGGCGTAGAACTCGTTATAAGAGCTGTCGTCTCGGAAATTCAGACCAGCGATATCTCCAGCTATATCATTAAATATAAGAAGTGAATACTCCGCTGCTGGAAGATTTATATATGCAGTGTCGATATTTCCCGATACCTTCAGATAGGGAGATCCCCCACCTTCGGGATAGGAGTAAATAGATAGGTTGTTAATATCTGCCTGATCTATATTCGACTCCGACCAATCGACAAAGAGTTGAATTGCCGATGTATCACTTTGTGAACTCCATTTGCAAAGCTCCTGTTTACAAGATGATATAAGAGTTAAGCAGATCAAAAAGGTAAAAATTCTCTTCATCTTTATTCTCGTTTTAGTTTGTAATCAATTAACCACGACAGAGAGACTTTAGCCCTCGTTGGCCCAAACCATTTGTAACGACCACAACGCATCTCTACAGCGTGCCAGCGTTCATTGTCACAAAATTCTGCCTCATAGTAGTGGTAAAATGTCGTCATATATCCAACTCCAAGAGAGTACTCCAGACGTAGATTGCCCGATTTATTGATAGTGTGTGAATAACCACCACCCGCACCTATTGTAAAAAATGTATCTCCCTGATATCCCCGACCATGATACTCCAGATCGTATGTTCCGACACCTGTATAGATGCCAGCAAACCAGCCTGTTAGTAACGATTGAACAGCTCTATCCCCGAACCAATATCTTCCTTCAAAGTTTCCATTGATTAATTGCAGTCGATTTCGCTTACTATCAGCTCGGTGGTTATCCATCGTCCACCATGGAAAGATCAACTCACCTGCTATAGACCAACTCTCATTAATCGGGACTTCAACCTCGAAATTAACCATCGTTAAAACATCGAAGAGCAGATTTGTCTTAATGGCAAAGATTAGATCTAGATCGTTCGTCTGAGGCTCTACGCTCTGTTGAGAGGTATCACCTCCACCGTCAAACTCAACAATATAAAATCGATTGGTGTATGAGGTATTTTGTCCGTATACCTCACCAAGCATAAGAGTTAGAGCAAAAAGGGTTACCACCCTCCTTACTCTTAAAATTGTTTTTAGCCACATTGTACTTAATTTTAAATATCATAATTGTGAATAGTACGCACATAGTGACCCTTCATCTTCGAGAAGATGGTCAATTTTTCATTTACAACTAAATAATGGCATGTTGTAACATGGGAGTTCTGTGGCTGAGTTATAGATAGCTCTTTTAATGCCACATGCTCGATCAGATCACCACTCTTATTGCTGGAGAAAAGCATAAGGGCGATGAGTGATAGTCTCTGTTTTTTCATCTGTGAAATATGTTTTGTTGTAGTATCGATCTAAAATCTCCAACTAGATCATATTTCATATAGCAACTATGTTGCCAAAGTAATTTATATAGATAAAAATTAGCTCCGCAGAGAGCGAAACCAGACCTTTTCTAGCAGTCATACGTGAGATACGTTCCGCAAGGAACGTCATCCTGAACTTGTTTTATTAGTGTCCGATAAAAGTTTGCGATTTATGTTGGCACCTCGTTTCGACTCACCAGAGTCGTCATCCTGAACTTGATTCAGGATCCCTAACTATCAGTGTCTCAGATTCTTCGTAGAGATCCTGAAACAAGTTCAGGATGACGAAATTTTCAATTTCGTATCTCAAATGGGACTATCGACAAAAAGCCCAATCACAGCTTTTTATCGCCAAGAAAACTATACTCCGAATCATAGGATATGATGATATGATCGAGTATGTTTATATCAAAAAGTGCCGCAGCACTCTTTATCTTTTGTGTAAGTTGAATATCAGCCTCACTTGGATCTACCGACCCCGATGGATGGTTATGAACTATCACCAGATGTG
Organism: Rikenellaceae bacterium; assembly: GCA_047174275.1. GTDB lineage: Bacteria > Bacteroidota > Bacteroidia > Bacteroidales > Rikenellaceae > Alistipes. The sequence goes on from JBCQUC010000010.1 coordinate 40,745, forward strand.
TTGCAAGGAGCTCCAGAGCTCTCTTTATTATTAAACGTGGATCTACAACCGTCGAAGTAACTCCACCTTGACTCACCCTCTGTTGCTCGATAACTCTATTGGCAGTATTGAGATAGAGCACCCAACACTCCTCATGTTTCAAAGACTCTAATAGAGGTCGAAACAGAGCAACCACATCATTGCTGCTATGGATCGTAAGTTGCTCACTCGCTGTGGCAATAGCACAACGTCTACCCCACTCACACGCCACAACCATACGTTGTGCACGCTTTAGACCAACCCCTTCGACCATTCTCAATCGTGATATATCCTCCGTTGAGATACGCGCTAAAGATGAACTATAATGCTCTAATATACGCCCAGCAACAGCCTCATTATCAGAGATATCATCCAATAGTACAGATAATAACTCTTGATCTGAAAGAGCCTCGACACCTCTTGCTAATAGTTTATCTTTAAGCGTATACACCTCACAAAATGTTTTATTCAGCCTCAGCCGCGGAGTTACTCTCAGCTCTATTTTTAGTGTAGTTATCAATACGACTCAACAGTTCATCGCTCGCCTCGTCGGATGGAGTCCCCTGAGAGACCGAGTGTGCTGCACGCTGCTCCGCCTCCTTTTTAGACTCTCCATACCCTTGACCAACCTGCATGCCACCAATAAGAACCACCGAGTGGAAAATTGGTTTATTGCCCTTCGATGTTCCATCTTGAGTCGTTAGAAACTCTATCTTGTGGTGCTCCTTCTGTGCCCACTCAATGAGTCGACTCTTAAAATCTGTCTCACTCAACAAAAGGCTGTCAATATCGAGATGTTCAGCGAAGATCCTATTAATCAACAATCTATTGGCAAAGTCATACCCTTTATCGAGATAGATAGCCCCTATAAGAGCCTCAAACGCATCACCATCGACATCTTTCTGCGCCATTGAGCCGCTAGAACTCAATATAAGCCGCTCATGAAGCCCCATATCCTTCGCCAATCTATTCAGCGTATGGCGCGAAACGATCTTCGAACGCATTTGAGTCAAGAAACCTTCACTCTTTTTTGGAAACTCAATATATAGATAGTCGGATGTAATAGCCTCAATAATCGCATCTCCGAGATACTCTAGACGCTCATTATTGATGTGTGTTCCATCCTCCAAAACCAAAGAAGCTGACTTATGAATCAAAGCCAGCTTATAGAGGTCGATATTGTATGGCGTAAAGCCAAACATATCGTAAAAAATTGTGTAATACTCCCTATCTTGATCAAAGTATCGTCTATATGCTCCAATCAATTCATCAAACATAATATACTAATAGATAGGGTGTTAGATCTTGCGGAAAATCACAGTTGCATTGTGTCCACCGAAACCAAATGTGTTGCTCATAGCGCACTTTACATCACGCTTCTGAGCCACACCCAACGTCAAGTTGAGCTCTGGATCAATCTGTGGATCGCGATTCTCGCAGTTAATTGTTGGAGGAATAATACCCTTTGTCAACGCCATAACACATGCCAACGCCTCAACTCCAGCAGCAGCACCCAACAGGTGACCTGTCATAGATTTTGTAGACGAAATATTCATTTTGTAGGCGTGATCTCCAAAGACCCCCTGTACCGCCTTCAACTCAGCGATATCGCCAAGTGGAGTCGATGTTCCGTGGACATTGATATAGTCAATATCCTCTGGTGCAATACCAGCATTTTTGATAGCATCGCGCATAGATTTCATTGCGCCCAATCCCTCAGGATGTGGAGCAGTAAAGTGGTGAGCATCAGCCGAAGCTCCACCTCCAATAACCTCACAATAGATCTTTGCACCGCGTGCCTTTGCGTGCTCATACTCCTCGAATACAAGAGCTGCACCACCCTCGCCAATTACGAAACCGTCACGATCTACGTCGAATGGACGCGATGCAGTAGCTGGATCGTCATTACGAGTTGAGAGAGCCTGCATAGAGTTAAAACCTCCAACAGCTGGCTCATTTACAGCTGCCTCCGAACCTCCTGTAACAATAACATCAGCCTTACCCAAACGGATAGTGTCGAGTGCTGTAATCATACCATGGTTAGATGATGCACATGCAGATACAGTACAGAAGTTAGGCCCCATAAAGCCATACTTGATAGAGATATAACCAGCGGCAATATCAGCAATCATTCGAGGAATGAAGAATGGGCTAAACCGAGGGATATTTCCACCCTCGGCATAGCCAACACACTCATCAAAGAAGGTCTTAAGACCTCCGATTCCTGAACTCCAGATCACTCCAACCTGCTCTTTGTCGATGCCCTCAGCATTTAGTTGAGCATCCTCAACTGCTTGAGTTGCTGCGATAAGACCATACTGAGTATAGAGATCGTATTTACGAACCTCCTTACGATCGAAGTGTTGTGTCCAGTCGTAGTTTTTGATCTCACAAGCAAATCTTGTCTTAAACTTTTCGCAATTAAAAAGTGTAATCGGAGCACATCCACTAACACCTTTTTCCAAATTCGAAAAATACTCCTCTATATTGTGTCCAAGCGAGTTAATAGTTCCAATACCCGTTACGACTACTCTTCTTTCTGCCATTACTATCTAAGACTTAAATTTAATTTGAATGTGAAATTTTTAATTTATTACTTGTGTGACTCGATGTAAGATACAGCCTCACCTACAGTAGTGATTTTCTCTGCATCCTCGTCTGGAATCTGGATACCAAATGCCTTCTCGAACTCCATGATTAGCTCAACTGTGTCAAGTGAATCAGCACCTAGGTGATTTGTGAAGCTAGCCTCAGCAACTACTGCAGACTCTTTAACGCCCAACTTATCAACGATGATCTCTGTTACCTTTGTTTGAATTTCTGACATAACTCTAACTTTTTTAATTTGTAATTTATTATTTAAAAATATGTTTCTTCTTTGTGTAATCTAAAAATTTAGTTGATTTTTCAACCATTATTTTGGGCAAATATAACACTTTTTTATTACTTTTGACACAAAATACTGTTTTTTTATCAACATAATACCACACCAAAAACACAACAGGCTGTAAATCAAAGATATAACAAAGACAATAACCGTGGTGTTTTTTATACACACAAGATAGATACCAAAATAATTAAAAATAGATGACAACATACATAATTGGAATTGGACTTATCGGAGGATCGTTTGCCCTCTCGCTTCGTGAGCACAAACTATCAGACAAAATTTTAGGATACGACGCTTCACCCAAAAACCTAGATAGAGCTATCGAGCTAGGGCTTATCGACCAGAAAGCAGATATCGACGAGGGTGTCAAGGAGGCGGATCTAATAGTACTCACAACACCAGTCGATGTAACTCCAATACTAGCAACAAAGATCCTTAATAAGGTTCGTCCCGACCAGATAGTTATTGATATGGGTTCGATCAAGGAGGAGCTATGTGAGGTGATCTCAATGCACGCCAATCGAAGTCGATTTGTTGCAACTCACCCGATGTGGGGTACAGAGAATAGCGGCCCTGACGCTGCTGAAAAGGGGGCATTCAAGGGTCGCACAGTGGTGATCTGCGAAAAAGATCGAAGCGATGCCAAGGCGGTAGCAGCCATTGAGAATATCTACACTACACTTGGAATGCCTATCATATATATGGATGCAGAGGAGCACGATCTCCACGTAGCCTACATTTCGCACATCTCTCACATCACATCCTTTGCCTTGGCTCTTACTGTCCTTGAGAAGGAGCGAGAGGAGCGACATATCTTTTCGCTTGCGGGAGGAGGATTTGAATCTACGGTTCGACTCGCAAAGAGCTCCGCTTCGACATGGATTCCAATCTTGATGCGCAATAAATATAATGTACTTGATGTACTTCGTGAACACATTCATCAGCTACAGGTTATGCGTAAAGCACTCGAAGCGGATGATCGCGACGCACTCCTCAATATGATGAACAAAGCAAATACAATCAAAGAGATTATAGAATAGAGCGATGAATATAGCTACTCAAATAGGGGTTATGGGCGAAAAAGCTGCGGTAAAATGGTTGCGTCAAAAGGGCTATATGATACGCGATTTGAATTGGCGCGATGGCAGATACGAACTAGATATAGTGGCTGAAAAGTTATATACGATACACTTTATCGAGGTTAAGACACGACGCATCGATGGGCTAACAACCCCCGAGGAGGCTATTACAAAAGAGAAATTTAATGCCTTAGCAAAGGCTGCCAGATCGTATATTGCACAGTATCACATCGATATGGAGTCTCAATTTGATCTGGTGGCAGTCGACATAGACACTAATGGCGAATTAAATATACGAATGATAGAGAAAGCAATGGAGTTTAGGTGGTAAATATTTGGTACGTTAGCACAAAAACATTACCTTTGACGCGCAAACTCCAATAATAACAGATGTTTTTATATAATATAGGTATATCGCTATACGCGCAACTGGTTCGACTAGCTGCCATCAAACTACCAAAGGCTAAACTTTGGTGCGATGGTCGTGACGGCTTATTCGAGAGAATGCAGAGTACTATATCACCGTCTGATCGTATTATATGGATGCATGTTGCATCTTTGGGGGAGTTTGAGCAGGGGCGACCTCTCATTGAGAGATTCAAGGAGAGCCATCCAGAGTATAAGATTCTACTTACATTCTTCTCGCCATCGGGTTACGAGATTCGCAAAAATTACGATGGAGCAGATTATATATTCTACCTACCGATAGATACCACAACAAACGCACGTCGTTTTTTGGATATTGCACACCCCGAGATTGCGATATTTGTGAAGTATGAATTTTGGCTCAATCTACTCTTCGAACTTAGGAAGAGAGAGGTTAAGAGTTATATTGTTTCGGCAATATTTCGCAAAAACTCCATATTCTTTAAGAGTTGGGGATATCTATGGCGTAAAGCATTGGAGAGCTTCGATACACTCTTTGTTCAAGACAACAACTCGAAGAAGTTATTAGCATCGCTTGGTTTCGACAATGTTGTTGTTGCTGGAGATACCCGTTTTGATCGTGTTGCAGCGATTGCAAAATCAGCCAAGGCGATCCCCGAGATCGAAACATTCAAAGGGGGGCAAAAACTCTTGATAGCTGGATCTACTTGGTCTGCGGATGAGAATATTCTAAAAAATCTCACTGAGGGAAATAGAGATGTGAAGTTTTTGATAGCACCACACGAGGTTGAAGAGAGCAATATCGAGCGACTTATCGCACAGTTTGGTGATTGCGCTGTAAGATTCACCAAAGCTACAACAGAGCAGCTCAAAAAGGCTCAAGTTCTCATATTAGATACTATTGGACTACTATCATCGAGCTATCAATATGGTGAATTTGCATATATTGGCGGTGGCTTTGGGGTTGGAATACACAACACATTGGAGGCTGCGACATTTGCCATTCCTATTGCATTTGGTCCTAAATACCAAAAATTCAAAGAGGCGACAGATATGATCTCGCTTGGGGCTTGTTGTTCGGTATCTAATGCTGAAGAGCTATCTGCATGGTTCGCGCCACTGCTAAACAACGAAGAGCTATACACCAAAAAGTGTCGCATAGCTCGCGAATACACAGCAAATCAGTGCGGAGCTACAGGCATTATAGCACGCACAATATTCTGCGAATAATTTGTTTATAGTATTTTTTTAAGTAGTCCTACGTGAGATACGAAATTGAAAATTTCGTCATCCTGAACTTGTTTCAGGATCTCTGCAAATTACCTGAAACTCTGACGGTTAGGGATCCTGAAACAAGTTCAGGATGACGACTCTTTCAGAGTCGAAAAAAGGTGCAAAAGCAATTAAGAGCGTTATCGACGAATACTATTTACCCGATCAAGGATTATAGCCATCGGTTCATCTTCGATCTCACCTCGACGTTTCATATCCCAAACGCTGCATGTAATATAGCGTGCAATATCTACATGCAGAAGCCTATATAACGGAGATGATGTATAGTTTTCGTTATCGAGCAAGACATCGCGAATAGAACGTTGAGCGTTATTGTAGTTGCTAATCTCATTTTTGAGTGCTGTACCCTGTTTTGTAGAGGCGATAATACGAGCGTGCACCATCTGACGCAACTTTTCACACACCGTATTCAGAAGCACCATCACCACACTATCCATCAAGGTGTGTCCGTGCATATAGAGGTAGCATGTCTCCGCCGTCACACCCCTCTTCTCTATCGTCTCTCTGAACTCTTCGAGCTTATCGTGCATCTCTGGATGAGCAGCTGCCAAGGTCGCCACACGTCTATCGACATTTCGACCTACCCACTTAAGAGTCTCCTCCCCTCTATTTTCGACCTCTAGATAGTTTAGTCGAACTGTCGAACGAAACTCCGTGAGGATAAAGACATTCTCCGAACTGAGTAATGCGGAGTAGGCATACCACAAAAACGCAGGATAGATCCTTCGCGAATACTCCGCCATAAAATATTCGAAGTCGAAGATTCTAGCATCATTTTTGGTCGCTTTGACACAAACATTGTGAAGCGAGGGTGCGTAGCAGAGGTAGTTCTCGGTGGCATATGCGTAGGTGTGAAACATATACTCCGCAGAGTTTAATTCGCGAGATTGAGGTGTATCGTTGTGAAAAAGGTGGTCAAAGTCAGAATCGACACACAAAAGTAGATCGGGCGAGGATTGAGGAATCATTCCAAGCAGGATTTTTTTACCCTTTGGGAGATCTTCGCGCGTAGGCACAGATATCTCGAAGCGAAGATATGGATTTGAGAAGTGGTCAAATATCCCCCTCCAAAAGGCAACATCCTCGTAACCTTCGACATAGACACGCACCAAACGTTGTGACTCATCGACAGGGAGTGGCTGAGGCAGGACTCTCTCGGCATTGCGAGGTCTATCTGCATATCTACGCTTTAAGCGGTGTACGAATGTGCTCTTCATTGTGAAATTATTTTAACCATATTCGTAGCAAAAATAATATTTTTATTTAAATTTGCAATTTAAAACCAATAAATATGTCAACAAACGACTGGAAATCTCGTCTTGGGATGGTATACTCCACAAATCCAGACTTTGATTATAGCTCTTCAGAAGATGAAGCAACAGAGACAATCGCACCATCGAAACAAGATTTGAGGGTGTGGCTCGACCGCAAGCAACGAGGTGGGAAGGTTGCCACCCTTGTTTGTGGATTTCGAGGCGCAGAGAGTGAACTCAAAGAGCTTGCTCGAACACTAAAGAGCAAATGTGGAGTGGGAGGAGCTGCCAAAGATGGTGAGATAATCATCCAAGGGGATCATCGTGACAAGGTGGTCGATCTGCTTTTGAAGGCTGGTTACAAGTGCAAAAAGGCTGGCGGATGATGGGTAAATTTGTTTGGAAAATCTTCGCGATAGCTTTTGCTATAACTGCCACGCAACAGAGCAGTGCACAATACTATACATGGGGCTCTGATGCTGCATCCTTAAAGTGGAGCAGCATAAAGACGCCAGATGTAAGTGTCATATACCCCGACACGGTCGATGCTATAGCTCGTCGCACGCTGCTCTACATTGAGTCTGTCCAAGGTGATATTAGCTATGGTTTTACATACCCAGCCCTCAAAATCCCATTTGTTATGCACCCCGAAAATTTCCAATCAAATGGAATGGTTATGTGGATGCCCAAACGAATTGAGTTCCTCACAACACCTGCGACAGATAGCTACTCGATGCCTTGGCGCAAACAACTCGTAGCTCACGAATATCGACACGCTGTGCAGTATAACAACCTAAACAGAGGAGTTGTCAAGGTGTTGAGTTATATTATGGGGCAACAGGGTTCAGCTGTTGGGTTGCTACTACTTCCGCTTCCAATTATCGAGGGTGACGCGGTAAAGATGGAGACTTCGATGTCGAGCTTTGGACGCGGATTGCAACCTAGCTTCTCAATCGGATATCGCGCTATTGGAGATGAGATACTGAGCAGAAAGAATATGGATAAGTGGTTCTGCGGATCGTACAGAGAGCATATCCCAGACCACTATAGACTTGGATTTCAGATTGTTGACTATGCTTACACTCACTATCAAGAGAATATCTGGAACAAGGTGGCACGCTACAGCTCCCGAAATCCATATGTGATCTCAACAACATCTGTAGCACTCAATAAATACTACGATATAAACACCGTGGAGTTGACACGTGCAACTTTTTCGGATCTACTATCTTATTGGAATAGCCTACCTGAGCGAGAGAACTCGACACAGATTATATCGAAAATCGACACCACAAACTATACAACATACACAAATCCGATCGCTCTGGATAGTGGGGCTATAGTAGCTATAAAGAGTGATTACGCAGAGTTCAACCGCTTTGTGAAGTGTGATCCCAATGGGGATAATGAGGAGTTTATCAGCCACGTTGGATATGTCTCTACACGCCCATCAATTGGAGGCGACAGAGTATGGTGGAGCGAATATCGCCAATCGACACTATTCAAACAAAAGGTAAATTCGCTGCTCTGCTATATGGATCTTGATCGAGGCAAGACCCGAACAGTATTAGGATTCAACAACACCCTATACCCCACCGCTATTGGCGACTCTAAAGAGAGGTTAGCTTATGTGGAGTACACTCCAAATGGTCAATACACAATCGTTGAGATTGAGGCAAACTGCAAGAGACTTCGAAGCTCGAAAGATTTCGAAGAGATTTCACGCACACCAATAAAATTTCCAACAGAGGTGCATGGATTGGCTTGGGACGACACCACCAATGAGCTATACTTCATCGCAACCGATGACTCTGGAATGTGGTTGGGTATTCGCGACAAAGATAGCGCAGATGGCTTTCGCAAACTTCGAGAGGGGGCTTATATAACACTGAGCGATCTAAATGCAAAGGGTGGAAAGCTATACTTTGGATCTATTGAATCGGGCTATGATGAGCTTCACTGCTACGACATTGCGACTGGAGTTGAGCATAGAATCTCGGAGTCGAAATATGGTTCATTCGACCCATCAGCACCCGTTAATGGTTATAGCTACGCCACTACATACGACAAATATGGCTACCATCTGTCACGACAGAGAGTTGATGAGACTCCGATAGAGGTTAAAGCAAAGCAGCTACCTCAAAACATTGTCAATCCTAAACGTACAGAGTGGGATGTTATAAATCTAGATACGGTAGAATACTCCGCAACCGACTCTATTGCTTCACACAAAACCCACAAATCAAAGAGGTATAACAAGGGGCTAAAACTGCTCAATGTACATAGTTGGATGCCTGTAGCATTCAGCCCATATGACATTATTGATGAGCAGAATCTCGATATATCGTATGGTGCTACATTGATCTCACAAAACCTTCTGTCAAGTACCGAGGGTTATATATCGTATGGTTATAACTCAAAAGAGGGATCTGTAATTAATGGCAATATCAAGTATGATGGATTGGGTGTTGATCTAGAGGTTAAAGCGACATATGGAGGCGATCAGATATACTATTCACCGTTGGGGGTTGTTCCAGCAACTCAAAAAAAATATCAATCTTTCGCCACTGGGGTATCACTGCCACTTGTATTTCAACGGGGGTATCACTCTAGATATCTGACTATTAGTTCATACTGGAACTACTCAAATGGATTGATCTACGACATCGACAAACTAGAGAGTGACACCCACACAAATATAATAAACAACTACGAGTCGATAGGCTTCAACGAGGGTCTACACAAACTCTCAATGGGGATTGGGTTTGCCGATTATGTCTACTCCGCACAACGCGATACTGTGACTCCTTGGAGCTACAACATCAGCGCAAACTATGTTATGTCTCCATCGGATAGGAATTTTAGCGATCTAATTAGCCTCTATGGTAAGGTGACAACACCAGGTATACTACCCCACAACTCTCTATCACTCGCTGTCTGCTACCAAACATCGTTGGGTGGTTACACCATTGATGGAGCCATTAAAATTAATGACAAATATATAGATCTAACAGGGATCAATCCATATTCGTTTCAATCTGTGGCTCTGCTACCTAGGGGATTCTCTTCGACCGATATAATCAACCGCAACTACACATCCATGTCGTTGAACTATCAACTCCCTATCTGCTATCCAGAGGGCGGTATTGGATCTATTATCTACTTCCGTCGCATTAGAGCAAATGTTGGTTTCGATGCTGCTCAATACAATAACTACTCAGACAATCGAGAGAGAATATACTCATATGGAGGCGATCTAATACTAGATATTAATCCGCTGCGTATGCCAGATGCTAGCACAACAGCTCTGAAAATCTCGCTCTACAAACCTAGCATAGGGACTTTGAGTTATACTTTTGGTCTCTCTCTGCCATTTTAAGAGGTGTAAAATTGCGAAATCCAAAGAGTTTTCGTAACTTTGCCAAGTTATGAATAATACTGAATATCGCAAAGGTGGAACCAGATGGATCGTGTATCTCTGGATTGCCGCTGCCACTCCATTTGTGGCTCTATTTATAATGCTCGCATTGACCTACAGTGGTCAATTTGGGCGACTACCATCATTCGAAGAGCTAGAGAATCCAAAGAGCAATCTAGCAACAGAGATCTACTCCGAGGATGGTAAAATATTGGGCACATTCTTTATCGAGAATAGATCCTACATGCAGTATGATGATCTATTCCCTGAAGATCCTACACAACACATCTCACTCGATGGACATGATGTTCCGCCACTTATCGCAGCACTTATAGCGACCGAAGATGAGCGTTTTAGAACTCATGGCGGAGTCGATATTCCATCCCTATTTCGTGTAGGAGTCAAGACTATCGCAATGCAGAACTCTTCGCAAGGTGGAGGATCAACAATCACACAACAGCTTGCAAAGAATCTATTCCCTCGCGATACAGCTCGCAACCAAAGCAGCGTATCACGCGCCTCGAAACTCGTAACATCGAAACTCAAAGAGTGGATAACAGCTGTAAGGCTAGAGTATAACTACACCAAAGAGGAGATCGCAACGATGTATCTCAATACCGTTGCCTATGGATCTAATGCGTATGGAATCAAGGCTGCGGCGGAGACATTCTTTGGCAAACAGCCTAACGAGTTAAATATTCAGGAGGCTGCGATTTTGATCGGAGTTGTAAATGCCCCAACAAGATACTCCCCTGTGAGGAATCCTCAAAGCGCAATAGCGCGACGCAATGTTGTAATTGGTCGTTTAGCTACCTCTGGGGCTATCTCTAAAAAGATGGCGGATTCACTATCAAAGCTCCCAATAGAGCTCAACTATATGCCGATCTCAAATAACTATGGAGAGGCGACATATTTTCGCGAGATGTTGCGACTAACGATGAACGCAAAACGCCCTACGCGCAGACAGTTCTACAATGATTACGACTATGAGCAGGCTATCAAAAGATATGATGAGAATCCTATATATGGTTGGTGTCTAAAGAACACAAAGAGTGATGGCACTCCATATAATATCTATCGTGATGGATTGAAGATCTACACCACGATCAACTCTTCGATGCAACAGTATGCCGAAGATGCTGTACAAAAGCAACTTCGCAATACGGTACAACCGATGATGGATGCCCAAGCAAAACGACTTGGATCAATCTTCGTAGATACCACAAAGGCGGAAGAGAAGAGAATTATGGATAACGCCATCCGCTACTCTGATCGCTACTACCAGATGAACCATGCAGGATATAGCAAGGAGGAGATACTAAAGAGCTTCGATGTAAAGTGCAACACTAGAGTCTTTACATTCAAAGGGGTACGCGACACAATTATGACACCTCGTGACTCAATCCTCCACCACAAACGTATCGTGAGAGCTAGCTTTGTCGCAATAGATCCTGAATCTGGAGCTGTTAAAGCCTATATTGGAGGCCCAAATTTCCAGTTCTTTAAGTATGATATGGCAAAGCAGGGTAAACGACAGATGGGATCTACGATCAAACCTCTAATATATACCTTTGCAATCGACCATTTAGGGTTTACACCATGTACCCCTGTTCCAAACCTGCCTGTCACAATCGAGACAGCTGGCGGAACTCCATGGTCACCAAAAGAGTCTGGAAATGTCGTTTATGATGGATATCCAAACCCTCTAAAGTGGGGACTTGCAAAGAGTCGCAACAACTACTCTGCGTGGATCATGAAGCAGGCAAAACAACCCGAAGCAGTTGCCGATTTTGTCCATAATATTGGTATTAAGAGCTTTATCGACCCTGTTTGGTCACTCTGCTTGGGTACTGCCGAATCAAATGCGTTTGAGGTTGCAAGCGCATACTCAACATTTGCTAATCGAGGTGTCTACACAGAGCCTATATTTGTGACTCGAATTGAGGATAGACAAGGTAATGTCATTGCGAGCTTTATTCCAAAGTCGCAGGATGCTATCTCAGAGCGCACCGCCTACACAATGCTCAGTATGCTGAAGGAGGTTGTCAAAGGCGGAACAGCCGCTAGACTTGGCTGGGGTTACGATATGGCAGATGTCGAGATCGGAGGAAAGACTGGAACATCGCAGAAGAATCGCGATGCTTGGTTTGTAGGTGTTGCACCGAAGATTGTAGCTGCTTCGTGGGTCGGAGGAGAGGATCAAGTGGTTCACCTTGAGAGTCGTGGTGAAGGTAGCGTAATGGCTCTTCCGATTGTTGGAGAGTTCTTGACTAGCGTCTACAAAGATCCGAAACTCGGGATTTCGAAGAGCGATCGATTCACACGCCCTACTGGTATGCCAGACTATAACTGCGATGCTGTAGTTGCTGCGAAACAGGAGGCTGATGGTACAATAATCGAAGAGAATGACTCTCCAAGACCGACTCAAAAGGTCAAAAAAGAGGATGAGTTGGATAACTTCTTCGAGTAATACAAAATGAATAACTTTTAAAATAATATACAAAACAGATGAAAATTGCAATTGTTGGCGTTAGTGGCGCCGTAGGACAGGAGTTTCTATCCATCCTTTCAGAGAGAGACCTACCAATCGACGAGCTAGTACTCTTCGGATCACCTCGTAGTGCTGGTAGCAAATATACTTTCAAAGGTCAGGAGCTTACTGTAAAACTTCTTCAACACGGAGACGACTTCAAGGATATTGATATCGCGTTGACATCAGCTGGTGCAAGCGCATCAAAGGAGTTTGCTGAGACAATTACAAAGTATGGAGCTCTTATGATCGACAACTCTAGCGCATTCCGTATGGATGACGATGTGCCGTTGGTAGTACCTGAGGTTAACCCTACAGATGCTTTGAACGCACCACGTGGCATCATCGCAAACCCTAACTGCACAACAATCCAGATGGTCGTGGCACTTAAGGCAATAGAGGAGCTTTCACACATCAAAACTGTACATGTGTCGACATATCAGTCGGCTAGTGGTGCTGGTGCAACAGCGATGGATGAGTTGGTTGAGCAACAGGGTCAGTTGAGCCGTGGCGAAGAGCCTACAATCGAGAAGTTCGCTTTCCAGTTGGCTTACAATGTAATCCCGCAGGTAGATGTATTCACTGAGAATGGATACACTAAGGAGGAGATGAAGATGTACAATGAGACTCGCAAGATTATGCACTCAGACATCAAGGTGTCATCAACATGCGTTCGTGTACCAGTTATGCGTGCACACTCAGAGTCTATCTGGTTAGAGACTGAGACCCCTGTAACTCCAGAGATGGCACGCGAGGCTTTCGCGAAGGCTGAGGGTGTTATTTTGATGGATGAGCCACAGGATAAGGTATATCCAATGCCACTGTTTATCGCTGGTAAAGATCCTGTTTATGTTGGTCGTATCCGCAAGGATATCACAAACGAGAATGGTTTGACATTCTGGTGTGTTAGCGATCAGATCAAAAAGGGTGCTGCATTGAACGCTGTGCAGATTGCAGAGTGGTTGATTGCAAATAAGAAGTAATTTCGATAGAGCATAGTCGAGTAGGATTGAAGCACTACCCTACTCGGCTATATCCTAAACTACGTATATTTTGGTGATTTAGGTACAAAATAGCTATTTTGCATATTTTTTTAGCCAAAAATTTTGCAAACTAAAAAAAAAGTTCTATATTTGCATCACAATTAACGGAGAGGGGTACAGTTGACACTTTAGAGAAAGACGAATACCCAACAATGTTAATAGTAGAATGGTGCCATAGCTCAGTTGGTAGAGCAACGGACTGAAAATCCGTGTGTCCCTAGTTCGATTCTTGGTGGCACCACTATTTAGAGACCCTTTTAGGGTCTCTTTTTTTGTTTATATGGCTCTCAATGCCGTGTAGGGGCGATTTCGCAAATTGAGCAAACATTTTGGGTCACCAGATAAAATAGGGGGACTAAGCAAAAATAACTATCTTTGTAAAAATCATAATTGGTATGCAGGATAGTTCAATGTTACTGGAGTTGGCACGCGTGGTGCTACCCGAGGAGTTT
>JBCQUC010000056.1:0-12690 GCA_047174275.1 Rikenellaceae bacterium
ATTTTGATTGATTCATGCAATTTATTTATATCTTAAAGAGCTGTTCGATCACCATATCTGACCTTAGAAACCTATCGGCTGGTATAAAAAGCCTGCGCTCTTTTAATATTAAATCTCCGGATTGCAGCGATCTTGCCCCATCAAGAATCAGCCTCTCGATCTCTTTCGAGCCATACTCTCTCTCAAAAAGATCAAGGTCTAACCCCTCGCAACACCTCAGAGAGGTCATTATTATCTCGTTTCGCCGCTCCTCTAGGCTCAACACCTCCGACTCATACCTCTCGTTGCTGCCTAAATAGAGGTAACCCTCCAGAGAGTCACAAGCCCACCGCCGAACTCCATCTGCAAAGGAGTGTGCTCCAGCTCCAATGCCCAGATACTCCGCTCCACTCCAATATGCAGAGTTGTGTCGGGATCGCATATTCGGACGAGCATAATTCGATATCTCATAGTGTTCGTATCCACCCCTAACTAAACTACTGTGTACTATCTCAAACTCTTGTTCGCTAATCGACTCATCCACTGGTGAAAACTCCCCCTTTGCAACTCTACGTGCGAAGAGTGTGCCCGCTTCGATCGTGAGGTGATAGGCCGCTATATGCTCCACATCTAGTTCTATCGCCTCATTTAATGTCTGTTTAAGTATCTCCCCGCCAAATCCATCAACTCCAAAGATCAAATCGATAGCGATATTCTCAAAACCAGCTTTTCGAGCATCCAATATCGCTTGTCGAGCCTGATCTGCCGAGTGTCGTCGATTCATAAACTTTAACGTATTATCATCGAAGGATTGTATTCCGATACTCAATCTATTTATACCGATATCATGTAGCTCTTTTAGATATTGGGGTGTTAGGTCGTCGGGGTTCGCCTCAAACGTAACCTCGCTCACCTCTGTTGTGTCGTATAGCGACTCGATGCGACGCAAGAATCTTGCCACTTGGTTGGTCTCCAATAGTGAGGGAGTGCCCCCTCCAAAGTATATTGTTGAGAGTTTTTTATCGGTTAAAAAGTCGCGCTCTTGCTCCAACTCGACCATCATCATATCGATAACCTCTCCGATCTTCTCCGTCTTTACAGATTTGAAAAAATCGCAGTAGCCGCACAATCGACGGCAAAATGGTATGTGTAGATATATGGATGACATTGCTAACAAATCTACAGAAAAAAGTTGGCAATTGCAATTTTCTCTCGAAAAAGATCAGCTTTACGCTCAAATAGAACAAAATATATTAAATACCCCCTAAAAAATAGAGGATAAAACACGCCAATATCTTGAAAATTTATTATATCTTTGTGAAAAATAAACTACCAATGCTAAATTACAAACAATGAGAACAACCCATAACAAGATTGTTGCAATAGGAACTCTGCTTACTGTAGGTGTTCCATATGGAACAAAGGCAGCCGAAAAGAGCGACGACCAACGCCCTAATATTATATATATACTTACGGACGACCAACCATATAGCCTGCTTGGCTGTACAGGGCATCCGATTGTTCAGACTCCAAACATCGACCGTCTAGCAGCTGAGGGAGTCCTATTTACAAATGCTCATGTTAGCTCCGCTATCTCGACTCCGAGCCGTACGTGTATGCTCACAGGTCGTTTCGAACGTAACCATGGTGTAAACTTCAACTCAGGAACATCGCTGAGCCCCGAAGCGTGGCGAGAGTGCTATCCAATGGTGCTTCGCGATAATGGTTATTACACAGGTTATGTCGGAAAGAACCATACACCAATTGGTGAGACGGGCTATAAAAGTGGTTTGATGGATAGCTCTTTTGACTATTGGTATGCGGGGCACGAGCACTTGTCTTTCTACCCGAAAAATATCCACTCTATATTTAAAAACGCAAAGGCGGATACTCAAGTCGAGATTATCGAGGAGGGTATGATGGACTTTTTGTCGCCAAATGAGCGAAATCTAGAGGGTGCAAAGCACTTCTTGAGTAGCCGTCCTGAGGGTCAGCCATTCTTCTTAAATCTCTGTTTTAATCTTCCTCACGGAAACGGAACAAAGAGTATGAAGATGTTGGAGAGCGATCCAGAGATCTATCGCACTCTATATCGAGATCAAGAGATTCCTCTTCCTGAGTTTTATATTGCTCGTGATGAGATTATAACCCCTAAATTACCAGCGGAGCTTCTCCATGCGGAGGATCGCCAAAATATCTATGACTATGTCGATAACCCAGAGGATCTACGTGAACTTAATATCCGCGAGATGGAGGCTGTAACGGGTATCGATATCTTGGTTGGAAATTTGGTCGACGAGTTGAAGCGTCAAAAGTTAGATAAGAATACCGTTATAATCTTCTGTGCTGACCATGGAATTATGAATGGTGAGTTCGGATTGGGAGGTAAGTCGCTCTGCTACGAATTGTGTACTCATGTGCCACTTATTGTATATGATCCACGTGCGCCAAAATCACAGCGCAAGGCTGTAAATGATGAGTTGGTTCTCTCGATTGATATCTCAAAGAGTATCCTCGATTATGCAAGTGTTGAGGCTCCTGCATCGTACCAAGGTGAGAGCTTCAAAGAGATGTTGGATGGAGAGAAGGAGTCTCTTCGCGAGTATCTATTTACTGAGAATTTGTGGTCTACTCAGTTTGGTAACCCTCGTTGCGAGTCGGTTCAGGATAAGGAGTGGAAGTATATTCGCTACTACAAGAATGAGAATATCTCGGCTCTCGATAGAGCTCGTCAGATCAAGGCAATGAAACTTCCGGGGAACACTATCTACAAGACAAATATGACGGATGTCATAACATATAGGATCTTTGCAGAGGCACGCCTCAATGGTGAAGAGCCAGTTTATGAGGAGTTGTTTAACCTTAAAAATGACCCTAAGGAGTCGACAAACTTAGCGGGTAGCAATATTCACTCTGAGTTGTTGATTAAGATGCGTGAGGAGTGTGACAAGCAGTTGCGTTTTGCTCGCGGTGAGGGTGCTCCACGTGTTTGTATTGATGTGCCAGATTATGTAGTAATACCTAAGTAAAAAACAAATTAACATAAAAAACAGATGAAGAAAACAACACTATTTACAACGCTTGCAGCAGCAACTGTAGCGTTCGCAGCATGTGCTCCGTCAGCTAGCTACTATCCTGATATTAGCACTACGGCATCACCAAAGGGTACAGATCTATTCCAGCCAGACTCTGCATCTATCGCTCAGAACTATACTATTCCAGATTGGTTCACCGACTCTAAGCTCGGTATCTTTATCCACTACGGAGTATATACAGTTCCAGCTTACGGTAGTGAGTGGTACTCTCGTTGGATGTATACCGAGGGTAGCAAGATCCACAAGCACCATGAGGCAACTTATGGTCCAGTAACTGAGTTTGGTTACAAGGATTTCATCCCTATGTTCCAAGCTCCAGCCTTCAACGCTGATGAGTGGGCAGCTCTATTCAAAGAGTCGGGAGCGAAGTATGTAGTTCCTGTAGCTGAGCACCACGATGGATTCTCTATGTATGATAGTGCATGGAATGAGTGGAACTCTGTTGATATGGGCCCTCACAAGGATTTCATCGGTGAATTGTCTGTCGCTGTCAAAAAGGCAGATCTTATCTTCGGTCTTTCGTCACACCGTGCAGAGCACGATTGGTTCTACGCTGAGGGTATGAAGTTCCCTTCTGACGTTCGTGATACAGATTGTACACTCTACGGAGAGCGTCTTGAGCGTCCAGAGGGTCAAGGTATGACAGCTGAGTATGGTCGCTATCCTGGTTCTAACGAGGCATCTCGTGAGAAGTGGTTGTTGCATATGTATGAGTTGATCGACCTCTACCAGCCAGAGCTTATCTGGTTCGACTGGACAGTTGGTAAGTACCCATTCCAGCCTACATTCTACAAGTTTATGGCATACTACTACAACAACGCCCTTGATTGGGGCAAAGAGGTTGTCGTTAATACTAAGGTAGGTTTTGGTGACAATATTCAGGTGTTCGATATCGAGCGTGGTAAGAGTGATCGTATTCGTCACTACCCATGGCAGACTGATACTTCAATCGGTAACAAATCTTGGAGCTACACTCCAGATGAGCAGAACAAGACTCCAAACCACGTTATCGACGACTTCATAGATATCGTAGCTAAGAATGGTAACTTGTTGCTTAATGTTGGCCCTAAATTGGAGGGTACAATCACAGATGAGCAGGCAGCAGTTCTCCGCAGTCTAGGTGGCTGGTTGGAGGTCAATGGTGAGGCTATCTACAACACACGCCACTGGGTACGTTGGGGCGAGGGTGAAGCTAAGGCTACAGCTGGTTATATGACTGACCGTGTCGCTACAGAGTACGCTCACAGCGACATCCGCTACACAATGAACAACGACAACCTATATGCTATCGCTCTAGCTTGGAAGCCAGGAGCTGTTGTTACATTGAAATCTCTTGCTGCTAATTGTGGTAAGGATCTTAAAGTTACATCTGTAGAGTTATTGGGCTCTTCGGAGGCTATCAAGTGGAGTCAAGATGCTAAGGGTCTTAAGATTACATTCCCTAATAGTGCTCCAACAGACTATGCTCACGCATTTAGAATCAAGTATACAGGTGTTGCTTATGGTGATATCCAGGCTGATATGGTTAACAACAATGTAGTTGTTGAGCAGTATATCCGCAACAATACAGATGCTGAGGTATCTGTGAAGGTATCATGCACAAACAACAAGAGTGATCGCGCTGACGAGATTGTAACTATCCCTGCACACTCAACAGGTTATGTATGTTTCAACTTCGCAGCTGCTGAGGGTGAGAACAACATCGCATTGTCGGTTGATGGCAAGCAGATCTCAACAAAGACTCTTACATCGGCTGCTCAGGCTGAATTGCACGGTAAGACAAAGAGCGTAGTTCACAATACAGATGCATTGTACGGAACTCCAGCAAAGAAAAAGGCTAACTAATTTTAGATAAATATAAGAATCTGTTTAAGTTTTTCTGCTTAAAAATACTATGAGTTATTTTGCTTTGATTTTTGATATCGAAGCTAATAGTGGTTCTATTAGCAAGATAGTAAAATTAGAAAGCGAAGTGAAAGAGCCATAGCAGATTAAGTGAGAAAAACTTAAACAGATTCTAGTTATTAGTGTCCGATAAAACTTTTCTAGCAGTCCCATTTGAGATACGAAATTGAAAATTTCGTCATCCTGAACTTGTTTCAGGATCCCTGCATCATTAATTAAACCATTGTGTTTTAGTATGTTATATAGGTTGTATTGTCGTTTGCTGAGATCCTGAAACAAGTTCAGGATGACGAAATTTTCAATTTCGTATCTCAAATGGGACTATCGGTAAAAGTAAGTCCCTGATTTTGCAAACATATATAATCTGTTATATTGCAGCGCATTACAAAGGTTTGTTGGATTTTTATCGGACACTAATAAAATATAATATATTTTAGGTGCGATCACAAGTTGGTCGTGCCTTTTTTATTTAATAGTTATTGGAGAATTATAGCTAACATATTAAAAAAACTTAATAAATTTTGGTTTTTTTGATATAGTTTACTACCTTTGTACTATAATACTAGAGGATAGCTTATGAATTCACTAAAGAATTTTTTTAATACTACTGCAGCGAGCTCAATCAAAGGTGTCTCGCACAAAAACAATATCATCAAGCGCAACATTGTTGCTCATATGGCTTTGAAGGGTGAATGTACTCTCTCTGAGCTTACTAAGGAGTTGCATATCAGTGTTCCAACTATCACAAAGTTTGTGCAGGAGCTAGTTGATGAGAATATTGTAATCGACCTTGGTAAGGTGGAGACTCCAGGTGGTCGTCGTCCGAATGTCTTTGGATTGGCGAGCTCGGCGATCTACTTTGTTGGTGTGAATGTTGGCCGAGATAGCCTTAGTTATGTGGTTACCGATCTACATAATAATATCATCTGCGAAGATTGTGATCCAACTTTCGAGTTGATCGATAGAATGCAGTGTTTGGAGTTGATATGCTCAAGCATCGAGCATTTTATTGAGGGGTGTGGTGTAGAGCGTAGCAAGATAATGGGACTTGGAGTGAGTATTACAGGTCGCGTGAATCCAGAGGCTGGGCGTAGCTACAAATACTTTACAACTAGTGAGCGTTCGATTCGTGAGATTATTGAGGGTCGAATTGGTATTCGAGTATTATTCGAAAATGATACTCGTGCTAGGTGTTATGCGGAGTATACATGTGGCAAGAATCGAGAGGATCGTAATGTGTTGTATCTCCATTTGGGACTTGGAATTGCGATCGGAATAGTTGTTGATGGAAAGCTATATTATGGTAAGAGTGGTTTTGCAGGTGAGTTTGGTCACATCCCATTCTTCAACAATGAGGTGATCTGCGCATGTGGTAAGAAGGGGTGTCTGGAGACCGAAATCTCGGGTGTTGCGATCGAGGAGAAGATGACGAAGTTGATCGAGAGTGGTGTGAATACTATTCTTCGTGAGAAGTATGATCGTCATGAGCCGATACATATCGACTCTATCATTGGAGCAGCGAAGAGCGATGATAATCTATCGATCGAGTTGATCGAGGAGGCAGGAGAGAAGGTTGGTAAGGCTGTTGCGTTCCTAATTAATATCTTCAACCCAGAGACTGTGATCGTTGGAGGTTCTATGTCGGCGGCTGGAGACTATATTATGTTGCCTATGAAGTCAGCCACAAACAAATATTCATTGAATTTGGTATATAAAGATACAAAGTTCTGCCTATCAACAATGAATGAGGGTGCTAACGCATTGGGTGTTGCGATGTTGATTCGTAATAAGGTGTTAGGAATATAATATTGCGCTGTGATTAATCTTCGAGGCGACAGGGTAGTTTTGAGGGCTGTAGAGCCTGAGGATATCGATTTGATGTATGGTGTAGAGAATGACCTGCATAACTGGAGTGTTAGCGGAACAAATATGCCTTTTTCGAGATATATTCTAGAGCAGTTTGTAGAGGTGCAGCGGAGTGATATATTTGTCTCGCGTCAGTTGAGGTTGATGGTTGAGGATCTGAAAGGTGAGGTTGTTGGTATGGTTGATCTCTTTGAAATAGATCCATATAACCATCGAGCAGGTGTTGGGATATTGATCTTTGACTCATTTCGCAGATTAGGATATGGGGTCGATGTTTTACGTAGGCTTCATCTGTATTGTCGAGGGGAGCTTCAACTTCATCAGTTGTGGTGTGATGTGGGGGCTGAGAATCTAGCAAGCCTTAAGTTATTTGCTAAAGTTGGCTATACGGAGGTTGGTCGCAAGCGAGATTGGCAATATCGAGACGCTAAGTACCAAGATGAAATACTATTACAAAAGATTTTAGAGGTGTAGTTTTACACCTCTTTTTTGTTTATAAACTGTTTAAGTTCCCAATAAACTGTTCTAGCAGTCATATGTGAGATACGAAATTGAAAATTTGAGCGACAGTACATATTGTATTGTCGCTCTTTTTGATTATATTTGTCCTTAAAAAACAATCACAAATATGAATATAGCAGTTTTAGTATTTAATCCTGTTCAGGAGAATACATATATCGTGTGGGATGAGACAATGGAGTGCGTCGTTATTGATGCAGGAAACTTCGGAGAGGTCGAGGATGGTGCTCTCGAAGATTTTATCACCACAAAGGGATTAAAGCCAGTTATGGCGATTAATACCCATGGGCACTTCGACCATGCAATGGGAGTTGAGTTCCTAAAGGAGCGTTACAATATACCGTTTGCAGTGTCGTCTCAAGACAGCTACCTATTTGAGGCTATGCCAGAGGGGACAAATGTCTATGGATTTACCCTTGGTAAGATGCCAAAGGGTGGAGATATAGATCTCGACATAGTTCCAGAGGTTAAGTTCGGTAATACAACTTTGCAGGTTATCAAGACTCCAGGGCATACTCCTGGTCAAGTCTCATTTTATGAGCCAGTAAACAAGGTTCTTTTCACTGGAGACACACTCTTCAAGGAGAGTATCGGACGTACAGACCTACCAGGTGGCGACTATCCACAATTGATGGATTCGATCCTTCAGAAGATTGTCCCTCTAGGTGACGAGGTTACGGTATATCCAGGGCACAGCTCTAGCACAACAATTGGACATGAGACCCTCTACAATCCATTTGTTGTGGAGGTGATTCAGGGCGAGATCAAGTACTAGAATGAATCGTTTTATACATCGCCTGCTCTATCGAGCCTTACCGCTGCCACTCTATTTTAGGGTTGTAAGTGGATTGCTGTTTTTGTCGGTGAGGCTTGGATTTGGGCGATTCAGTGCCGCTACGGAGTATATATTTCACCTCCCTAAATTGATCGACAGAGGAGGAGTTGCGATTGATATTGGAGCTAATTTGGGGTATTACTCTCTGCCGCTCTCCACCATTGTTGGCAACAAAGGCAGAGTGTATAGCGTTGAGCCTGTGCCTATTATCTTCGATATATTGAGGCAGAACCTACGCGGTCGAGACAATGTAGAGCTTCTGAATATAGCGTTAGGTTGCGAGGAGTGCGAGATCACAATGAGTAACGATTCGGTTGCCACTAATGGTTACTTTGGAACAGGGCAGAATGGTGTTGGCAAGGGCTCTTCTGAGGGGGCTATAGAGTTTTCGGCTCAGATGAAGCGCGGTTCAGAGCTGTTTGGAGGTTTAGAGCGGTTGGATCTTATAAAGTGTGATATCGAGGGGTATGAGATGGTTGTTATTCCCGAGATACGCTCTATTATCGAGCGTCACAAGCCAACGGTTTTGATCGAGACGGGAGGAGAGAACAGATCCCAGATAGTGAAGATTTTCAGAGAGATGAACTACTCAGCATATACGCTCGAGAGGGGTTGCGAAGTGGCATATAACCCGAAAAATGATAACCACAAAGATTTAATTTTCAGATGCGAATAGATATATTAACAGTAGTTCCAGAGCTACTAACATCACCGCTCAACGAGTCGATCCTAAAGCGAGCCCAACAAAATGGACTAGCTGAGATTGTGGTGCACAACATACGCGACTATGCCGAGGACAGACATCGCACCGTAGATGACTACCCATTTGGAGGTGAGGCTGGTATGGTGATGAAGCCTGAGCCGATATTTAAACTGATCGAGAAGTTGCAGTCGGAGCGTCACTATGATGAGATAATTTACACCTCACCCGATGGTGTGCAACACAACCAACATGAGGCAAATAGACTATCGACAATGGAGAATATTATCATTCTTTGTGGGCATTATAAAGGGATAGATTATCGTATTCGTGAGCAACTTATCACTCGTGAGATCTCGATTGGAGATTATGTGTTGACAGGGGGAGAGCTTGCGGCGTGTGTTATTGTGGACTCCGTGGTACGTGTTATCCCTGGGGCAATTGGGGATGAGGCTTCGGCACTTACGGATTGTTTTCAGGATGATCTGTTAGCACCTCCAGTCTACACTCGCCCAGCCGATTTTCGCGGATTTAAAGTTCCCGAT
The DNA here is from genome assembly GCA_047174275.1 of Rikenellaceae bacterium. Taxonomy (GTDB): domain Bacteria; phylum Bacteroidota; class Bacteroidia; order Bacteroidales; family Rikenellaceae; genus Alistipes. The sequence goes on from JBCQUC010000056.1 coordinate 9,445, forward strand.
GTATTGTTGTCTGGCAACTTTGCAGCGATCGACAGATGGAGAGAGGAGCAGTCGTGGGAGCGCACAAAGGCGTTGCGTCCAGATCTATTGAAGGAGGAGTAATTAGAGCCGTATGAGATACTTTTTAATAGCTGGTGAACCATCGGGAGATCTTCATGGATCGAACTTGATGCGAGGGCTCTTGGAGTCTGATCCCGAGGCGGAGTTTCGTTTCTGGGGCGGTGATAAGATGGCAGAGGTTGGGGGTGTCGAGAATTTGGGGTTACACTATCGTGAGAGCTCATTTTTTGGGCTCTTTCAGGTGATTTTCAATCTGCGGACGATTCTTAGGCAGATCAAATTGTGTCAGTCTCAGATCGAGGCGTTTCAACCAGATGTGGTGATCTTGATAGATTACGCAGGCTTCAATCTTAAGATCGCAAAGTTCGCTAAAGAGCGAGCTATCAAGACATTCTTCTATATCGCTCCAAAAGTTTGGGCTTGGGATGAGAGCCGAATTAAACGCATAAAAAGATATGTCGATGAGTTATTTATAATCTTCCCTTTCGAGCAGGAGTACTTCCGAAAGCGAGGTATAGAGGCTCATTTCGAGGGGAATCCACTGGTCGATGCTATAGCTACAAGGTGCAGAGAGTTGCCATCTAAGGCTCGATTTATCTCTAAAAACGGGCTCTCGGAGAGACCAATTGTAGCTCTTCTGTCGGGAAGTAGAGCGAGCGAAATCAAGGCAAACCTCCCTCTTATGAGGCGTGTCGCTGATGAGTTCGTAGATTATCAATTTGTCGTTGCAGGGGTCGATTGGCTAGATCGAAAGGAGTATGATAAGTGGTTGGCAGGGAGCGATATAAAATTTGTAGAGGGGCAAACGTATGAGCTCCTAAAACATAGCGTTGCAGCGATCGTAACATCGGGAACTGCTACTCTGGAGACTGCATTAATTGGCACTCCTCAAGTGGTGGTATTTCGCCTGCCATGGTTGCATGTAACCCTTCGTCCGTTAGTCTTGAAGATCCCATTTATATCGCTGGTTAATATCAATCTACAGCGCGAGGCGGTCAAGGAGATTCTTCAATCATCACTTGATCCAACAGCTATTGTCTCGGCTCTAAGAGAGATACTCCCAAATGGAGAGGGAAGAGCGAAGATGTTGGCGGACTATGATGAATTGAGCAATATAATCGGAGAAGAGGATGCAAGTCGTCGCTTCGCAGAGAGAATGGTTAAACTATTAAATAATATTAGTGTCCGATAAAATATCATTTAACCTTTGTAATAATCGCAATTATAGCGACTTACAAAGGTTTTATAGAATGAGGGCTTACTTTTATTAGCAGTCCCACTTGAGATACGAAATTGAAAATTTCGTCATCCCGAACTTGTTTCAGGATCTCTGTAAATGACCTGAAACTATGATTGTTAGGGATCCTGAAACAAGTTCAGGATGACGACTCTTTCAGAGTCGAAACGAGGTGCCAATACAAATTGTAAACTTTTACCCTACTTAATGATTAAATATAATTAATATGAAGATAGTATGTATAGGGTGCAACTATAGTGCCCATGTCGAGGAGATGAACAACCTCGACAGACCCAAAGAGCCGATGTTTTTCCTGAAACCCGATACGGCACTCCTCAGAAATAACGACCCTTTTTACCTCCCATCATTCTCGAATCAGGTCGATTATGAGTGTGAGTTGGTGGTGAAAATTACCCGTGTAGCAAAACATATTGACCAACAATTTGCACATAGATGTTACGATGAAGTTGGTCTTGGAATCGACTTTACAGCACGTGATATCCAACGTGAAGCGATCGCAAAGGGGCTACCATGGGAGCTATGCAAGGGGTTTGACCACTCAGCAGCAGTATCTCCTCGATTTATCCCTTTGGCAGAATTAGGGGGCGATATTCAGAACCTAAACTTCGAGATGGAGCTTAATGGAGAGAGTCGACAGGTGGGGTTGAGTTCGAAGATGTTGTTTGGTGTCGATGAGATAATTAGCCATGTGACAAAGTTCATGACGCTAAAAATTGGAGACCTAATATTTACAGGTACGCCAGTCGGAGTTGGTGCGGTGAAGGCTGGAGATAATATCCGTGCAACGTTGGAGGGACAGGAGTTGTTGAACTTTGATATAAAATAGATATGCTACTACATGAACTTATAGAGGAGGGTGGATACAAATTGATCCTCGCCTCGCAATCTCCACGTCGTCGACAACTTATGAGCGATTGCGGTCTTGAGTTTCGAGCAATCTCGATTGATGTGGAGGAGCTGTTTCCAGAGGATCTGCCATCAGAAGAGGTTGCTGAGTACCTCTCCGCCCTAAAGAGCAGTGGCTACTCGTTGCCGTTAAACTCTAATGAGATCCTAATTACAGCTGATACTGTTGTCTTGATAGGCGACAAGATCCTCGGAAAACCAGATGGAGAGGATGGAAGTCGCAAGATGTTACGAGAGCTCTCAGGCAGCGAACATCTAGTTATAACAGGGGTGAGCCTTCGTTCGTCATCTTTGACAAAGAGTTTTTCAACTACGACACGAGTAAAATTTGCTGAATTGACAGATGAGCAGATCGATTATTATATTGATCGGTATAAACCCTATGACAAGGCGGGCTCTTATGGAATCCAGGAGTGGATTGGATATATCGGCATTGAGGGCATAGATGGATCATTCTATAATGTTATGGGGCTTCCGATTCAACGCCTTTATAAGGAGCTAACCCTCTTCATTCAAGAAAAGAGCTAAAAATTTCGACATAATAGTTTGTATATATCGAAATTTTATCTATATTTGCATTCGCAATAAATAGTTGCCCAGGTGGTGGAATTGGTAGACACGCTACTTTGAGGGGGTAGTGGACATTAGTCCGTGTGAGTTCGAGTCTCGTCCTGGGCACATAACAAAACGCTAATAATCTGAATGATAGATTGTTAGCGTTTTTGCTTTTGTGGGTTTTGTCAGCGAAATGTCAGTATTTGCAATGAAATAGAAAAGCACCCGACAAAATATCTCTATTCTGCGAGTGCTCATTGTGTGTTTATCAAATCACCATATTACTGGTAATAATAGTGCAAAGGTACTAATATTTTCGGAAATTCCGAATTATCCTCTGTCAACCTTAGGGCAACCGCATCAAATTTGAAAATAAAGATACAATCACTATCTTTGTTGCATGACAAATAACCTACCATCATATTTTTCGACAGTAACAGATCCACGAGTAGTTGGACGCTGCTCAC
>JBCQUC010000057.1:0-12681 GCA_047174275.1 Rikenellaceae bacterium
CTCTCAAAAACACACTAATAATTATTTTACCCTACTTAATTTACTATGCACATAAAAAAACAGAGACAACCGCATTAAATTATCGGTTGTCCCTGTTTTTTTGTGATTTCTCTTGCTCTAGAAGCTAAATTGTCCCATCAAACTAGCGCGATTTGCGTGGTTATTTGATAGATCCATATTTTTGCGAGATCCATAAATATACTCACAAGCGACCTTGAAACGAGGTGTTACATCATAGAAGAAGTTACCGAAGATATAGTTACCTCTCTTGTACTCATCATCCGAGTAGTATCCATTCTTCTTCTCAACTTGAACTGTTGAGTAACCACCATTCATTGAGAGGCGTTTTGTGAAGTTGATGCAAGCAGCAGCCTGCCATGCATACATTGGCATTGTCTGGAGCGATGTTGTCTTCTCTGGATTTGGTGTGAAGTCGAGTCCCGAACCGATCAAATCCTGAATATATGGAGTGATTCCCTCTCCGTATGTTCCGCTAAACATGATATTCAACCAGTTGCAAGGCATCAAATTTCCACTAAGTTGTGCTCCCCATCCAACAAGAGATGTGTTATTGTCGGTTGTAGAGTTGTAGACAAACATGTCACGAATAACTCCCGAAGCGCGTATATGGTGTTGGCGATTCTCTCCCATCTTGTACTCTGCGAATACAATTCCATCTGGCACTCTTTGAGGAATAGCCTCGAACTCAGCCGAAGTGCCATAGCTTCCAGAGATATTTGGTTGCTCAATTGCAGCGGCTAATCCAAGTCTATCGTTGCAGCATGAGTAGTTGTAGCGAAGAACTGTAGCGTAGTTAAATGCAGCTGCATTTGGGCCCTGGAAGTCAATCGTTGTTGGGATAGATGCAACATCAGCAAATGTTGTGTAGTCGCGTCCTACAGTAAAACCAAGTAGAGATACATATGCGCGACGAAGACGTGGCTGATATGTGTTTGTGACTCCGCTATTGCTATACCCAACGTTTCCTCTAAAATCCATATCTACATAGATCTCAACCTCACCCAAAGCGCGGCTATTAGCTACACCCTGAAAATATAGGCGAGATGTCGATCCATCCATCATAAATTGTTGGTGAGTAGAGTAGTCATCAGGGATTGGAATCTCCGCTGGCAAGAAGTCGATACACTCAACAACGCCATCAAAGTCGTAACTTGTGCGAAGATTGATAAATCCACCAACGGCAAATGAGAATTTGTTATTCTTTTGCGATACGATCAAAAGCGGAGCCTCTGTGCCTTGAAACTCTTCGATGTGTGCCCCATCGTAGATCTGCTCTGTAGCCTTTATCTTCATCCTCTTGTCAGACTTTTTCTTGGCGCGAATATGCTGTTTTACCTCCTCTGGAGTGCTATATTCGTATACTTCAGGCTCTGTCGAGGAGTCGCTTCCGATGATTAGCACTTCGGGTGTTGCGTTCGTTGTGACATAAGTTTGAGCCGTTGCTGCCGTTGACAAAAACAGTGCGGCGAGTAATAATCTAATTGTTTTCATTGTAATTTGAATTGGTTTATATTTTATTATTTTGCTTAAATTCAGAGTATACGTAGAGTCTCTTTTATGAACCTTGGCAAATAGTGTGCCAATGGTTATATTGTTGGTTTGGTAAATTATAACTATATTTGCGGGTGCGAATATACTAAAATTATTGGATTATGAACATAATACTATCTGTCGCAACCTCTAAAGATCACTATATTGACGATATGACGGAGCAGCGTCTGCGCCTATCGACCGCAAGTGACTGGGCTGAAGTATACGCTTTGCGCGCTGAGTGTGATGCTATATTAATAGGTGGCGAGACTCTGCGACGCGATAATCCTACGTTGGGGCTCAAATCCGAGAGTCTAAAAGAGAGTCGTAGATCTGAGGGTCGAGCCTCAGAGCCGATGAGGGTTATTGTGAGTGGGCGAGGGGATATCTCTGCGGAGCAGAAGCTATTCTATCGGGGTGAGGGCAGCGTTGTGATCTTCTCTAATGTCGAACGATTGGAGTTGTCAAAGTTCGCCGAAGTTATTGTTTCGGATACTATTGACCCTGCATTTATTGTTACAGAGCTCGAAAAGAGGGGCGTTAGCAATCTATTTGTCGAGGGTGGAGCAAAGATACTCAATATGTTCTTAGACTCTGGTATGGTAGATCGCCTACGAGTGGCGGTCAATCCAACCATCATAGTTGCCGACGCAGCAGCTCCACGCTTCGTAACCCCTAAATGGATCGAAGAGTGCGATGCTGTCGAGCAAAATTTAGATGGTATGTTGGTCAAAACTTATAGTTTGAAAAAGTTGAATGATGAGAGCCCTCACCATCTGAAAAATATGAAACGTGTTATCGAGATCAGTCGACTCTCACCTCCAAAGCAGAGCTGCTATAGAGTCGGAGCATTGATCGAGACACTAAAAGGGGAGATATTCGAAGGCTATACCCTTGAGACAGCTCCAACCCACCATGCAGAGCAGGCAGCGATGCACAAAGCGATCTTGGCAGGTGCAGATCTCATAGGTGCAACCATATACGCCTCCATGGAGCCATGTTCGAGCCGAAGCAGCGAGCCGAAGAGTTGTTCAGAGTTGATATTAGATCACAAGATGAAAAGGGTGCTCTTCGCGCTCTATGAACCGAGTCACTTTGTAGAGTGCCATGGGGCGGAGAATCTTAGGCGCGCTGGCGTGGACGTAATCCATATGGCTGAGTTTGCGGATGATGTTTTTGATATAAATAGTCATGTATTAATAAAAAATACTACTGTCTAATAATAACGCTAAATTATTGTAATATAATGTATTATGTTCGTTTAGGGAGTTGAAGGTTTGTGTTTTTCTTATAACTGGTGCGTTAATTTTTCCCGTCATCCTGAACTTGATTCAGGATCCCTAACTATCAGTGTTTCAGATTCTTTGTAGAGATCCTGAAACAAGTTCAGGATGACGAAATTTTCAATTTCGTATCTCACGTGGGACTGACTGAACAGATGTCAACAATGAAATTAATAATCTATTGCGGAATAAATAGATAGGTGATAGTTCCACTGTGGCGTGTTGGAGCCGATGTGTTGCGGTCAAATTTCGAGGCTCGTGCAGATGAAAGAGCACTCTCCTGCATGCAAATATCACCTCCAGAGGCGACCTTTGCGCTTATAACTTCGCCGCTTTGGCTCACCACAATATCTACTACGACCTCTCCGCCACCTTCGCAGAGATATGCAGGGACAACTAACTGTTGAGCGTGTCGAACGGGGTTGTTCAGTGAGTATGAGACGGTAACATTTCCCTTTACATTTGCGTCGCGTCGTTCGCTGCTCGAATCATTGTTTTGCTCGGTTGGGCGATTCTCTTTGATCGCATTGGCTTCGGCAACTCCACTCTCGTATGTCTCGCGATTTGCCGCCATCTTGCGTTGAAACTCCGCTGCATCTTTGAGTAGCTTCTCGACATCGGTGTTACGATCATCCTTGATTCGCTCATCGAGTGCATTTTCGTTGGAGGTTCTATTCTGTACGTTTTTCCAGTCGTTGCTCAAATCTGGCTCTTTTTGGAGCTCCTCGACACTCTTCTTTAGTTCGTCGCGTTGGCGTTCTAACTCCGAGAGCTCCTGTAGATCAATCATGATCCCTTTGGTGTGTGGAGTGCTGTCGAGTGTGATCTTTGCCGTTAGAAAGGCAATCGCCATTATTAGGTATACAATTATGGTGATACACAGCCCCGCTCGGTGCGCGTATACCCACTCACCAAGGCTAAATTCATCACCCTCAAAGGGTAGTTTTATCTGCGGTTTTTCACCGTAATCACTGCTCATTTATTCGTATATGTCGGAATTATTGGCAAAAGTAGCGTTTTTTCTTAAAAAAATAGTACCTTTGTATTTAATAATTAATTAAATGATCCCATTTAGAGGGTTAATTAAACAATTAATCTGAGTAAATATGTCAACAAAACAACAGACTATAAAGTCTCCAATTAGTTTCAGTGGTAAGGGCTTGCACACTGGAGTCCATGTTACAATGAATGTTATTCCAGCCCCTGCGGATTACGGAATAGTATTTCGACGTATCGATATTGAGGGTGCTCCCGAAGTGCCAGCATTGTGCGATTTTGTTACAGATACCTCGCGTGGAACAACAATCGAGCGTGGAGCGGCAAAGGTTGCTACAATAGAGCATATCTTGTCGGCTCTATGGACATTGGGCGTAGATAATGCAATTGTAGAGATTGATAACTGCGAGACTCCGATTATGGATGGTTCGGCAGGTGAGTATGCGCGTGCAATTACCGAGGCGGGAGTTGTAGAGCAGGCGGCAGAGCGTAACTTCTATGAGGTTACAGAAAAGAAGATATATACAGTTCCAGATAAGGGAGTGGCGATAATAATCTACCCTGACGATGACTTTTCGGTCTCGGTTCATGTAGATTATAACTCAAAAGTTATCGGTAATCAATATGCAACTTTTGGATTGGGGGATGACTATGCAGCTCAGATTGCACCTTGTCGCACATTCTGTTTTGTGCATGAGTTGGAGCCTCTTATGAAGATGAATCTAATCAAGGGAGGTGATCTTGATAATGCAATCGTGGTTGTCGAAAATCCACTATCAGAGGAGCAGCTTGACCACCTAAAGAAGATCTTCAATAAGGATGAGATCACAATTACGGGTGGATATATCAACAACTTGGAGCTTCGTTTTAGCAATGAGTTGGCGCGTCATAAGCTGCTAGATCTTCTTGGTGATTTCGCGCTTTTGGGTCGCAGAATCAAGGGTAGAGTCTGGGCGACACGTCCAGGGCACTTAGCAAATAGCAGCTTTATGTCGGAGTTAAGTAACTCGATTCGTCGTGCTGGTGCAAAACCTCGCTTCAAGTATGATTGTCGCAAAGAGCCTATTTTTGATGTTAATGCAATCAGAAAGCTACTGCCACACCGTCCTCCATTCTTGTTGGTCGACAGAATCTTCCATGTTGATGATGATTCGATCGCAGGAATCAAGAATGTAACGATGAATGAGCCATTTTTCGTGGGACACTTCCCAGAAGAGCCAGTTATGCCTGGTGTATTGATGGTTGAGGCGATGGCGCAGTGTAGCGGTATATTGGTGCTTAGCAAGGTGGCAAATCCATCGGACTACTCGACATATTTCATGAAGATAGATGGTGTTAAGTTCAAAAAGAAGGTTGTTCCAGGGGATACTCTTCAATTTGAGATTCAATTCACAGAGCCACTTCGAAGAGGTATCGCAGTGGTTGAGGGTAAGGCGTTCGTAGGCGACACATTGGTGTGTGAGGCGACTATGATGGCGCAGATAGCAAAGAATAAATAGATTTGATTATATGATTAGTGATAGAGCATATGTACACCCTGACGCTAAGTTGGGTAGTGGCGTTACGGTAGAGCCATTCGCATATATTGCGGCTGATGTGGTGATTGGGGATGATTGTTGGATCGGGCCGAACGCGGTAATTCACGATGGAGCACGTATTGGTAAGGGTTGTAAGATCCACACTGCGGCTTCGATCTCGTGTCTGCCACAAGATTTGAAGTTCGCAGGTGAGTGTACAACAGCCGAGATTGGCGACTATAACGATATTCGTGAGTGTGTGACTATTAGTCGCGGAACATCTTCGCGTGGAAAGACCGTAGTTGGAAACCACAATCTTTTGATGGCGTATGTTCATATTGCGCATGATGATGTTGTTGGGGATCATTGCGTTATCGCAAACCGAGTCTCACTAGCTGGTGAGGTTGAGGTTGGCGATTGGGCAGTTATCGGAGGACATGCGGCGATTCATCAATGGGTAAACATCGGAGCACACTCGATGGTTCAGGGTGGTTCGTTGGTTAGCAAGGATATTCCACCATTTGCAACGGTTGGAGGCGAGCCTGTTCGTTTTGCCTGTATCAATAAGTTGGGATTGAGTCGACGTGGCTTCTCTTCGGAGCAGGTCTCGGCTATATCGGAGATGTCGAAGATAATTTTTTATGGAGAGTTGGATTTCGCCTCGGCGTGTGACAAAGTAGAGGCTGAGTTTGCGCAGAGCGCGGAGCGAGACCTTCTATTGAGCTTTATTCGTGAATCGAAGAGAGGCGTTTGTAGAGGCGCGGGACAGTAACTAACCCTAAAACAGAGCCAATAACGATATTTTTAACACATTTTTATTTGTGCATGAAAAATATTATCACTACCTTTGCAGTGTGAAGAGTGGTGGGGTAGAATCTTAGGCGATGTTAGTCTAGGTCTTAGGCAAATGAGTCTAAGGTAATTAGGGAGACGAGCGGTCTCCCTATTTTCGTAAAGCGGTCTCACCTATTTTTCGTAACTGTTAAACATACAGAATGATAGATACTAAAAAAATAGTAGCCTCAGCGGAGGCTAAGATGGAGGGAAATGAACTATTCAAGGATATGTTCGTGGTTCATTGTACTTGTAGCCCATCCAATGATGTAGAGCTCTTTGTTGATTCAGACACAAAGGTCTCGATTGACGCATGTGCGGTATTGAGTCGCGCCATAGAGGAGGATTTTGATCGAGAGGTTGAGGATTTTTCGCTTACAGTGGCTTCGGCTGGAGTAGGGTCGGATCTTCGTATGTTAAGACAATACCCTAAGTTGATTGGGCGTTACATCGAGGTGCTGTTGTTGAGTGGTATTAAATTGGTTGGAAAGCTGCTGGATGCCTCTGAAGAGGGGGTTAAGATCTCTTACGAGCAGAAGCAGACGGTGGAGACTGCGTCGGGCAAAAAGAAGAAGCAGATCGTGGAGATTGAGGAGTCATACACTTTTGAGCAGATCAAATACGTCAGAGAGTATTTGGATTTTAAGTAGAAAAATAAATAATATACTATACAGAGAATGGATAATCTTAATCTAATAAGCAATTTTGCAGAGTTTAAGGAGTTAAAGAATATCGACAAGCCAACGATGATCGGTGTCTTGGAGGATGTTTTTCGTCATGCGCTACAGAAACAGTTCGAGTCGGATGAGAATTTCGACGTGATTATCAACGCTGAGAAGGGTGATTTGGAGATCTGGAGAAATAGAATGGTTGTTGCAGATGGCGAGGTAGAGAACCCTAATACCGAGATCTCAGTATCGGAGGTTAAGAGTATCGATGCATCGTATGAGTTGGGTGACGAGTATGTCGATGAGTTCAAATTGTCACAATTTGGTCGTCGTGCAGTCTTGTCATTGCGTCAAAATCTAGCATCCAGAATCTTGGATCTTGAGAAGGCGAGTCTATTTGAAAAGTATTCGGAGAGGGTTGGTGATATCATCACAGGTGAGGTTTACCAAGTATGGAAGAAGGAGGTCTTGATCCTTGATGATGATGAGAATGAGTTGATTCTCCCAAAGACAGAGCAGATACCAAGCGACTACTACCGCAAGGGAGATACAATCAAGGCGATTGTAAAGGCTGTAGAGATGAACAATAACCAGCCTCGTATCATCTTGTCGCGTACAGCAAATCAGTTCCTTGAGAGATTGTTCGAGCAGGAGGTTCCAGAGATCTTTGATGGTCTTATCACAATCAAGAGCATCGTTCGTATCCCAGGAGAGAGAGCTAAGGTTGCGGTTGAGTCATATGATGAGCGAATTGATCCAGTTGGAGCGTGTGTCGGAATGAAGGGCTCTCGTATCTATACTGTTGTTAAGGAGTTGCGCAACGAGAATATCGATGTTGTAAACTATACAGCTAACCCATCGTTGATGATTCAGCGTGCGTTGAATCCAGCTAAGGTCTCAAATATTACAATCGACGAGGAGCGCAAGACAGCTGCTGTCTACTTGAAGCCAGACCAAGTGTCGTTGGCAATTGGTAAGGGTGGTCTAAATATTCGCCTATCGAAGATGTTGACAGGCTACGATATCGATGTGTACCGCGAGGTCGAGGAGGAGGATGTAGCACTTACGGAGTTCTCGGATGAGATCGATGCATGGATCATCGAGGCGTTGAAGAGTGTTGGTTGCGATACAGCGAAGAGCGTATTGGAGCTAACAGCATCTGAAATTGCGACACGTGCCGACCTTGAAGTGGAGCAGGCGCAGAGAGTTATCGAGATATTGAAGGCGGAGTTTGAGTAGAGAGTTTTGTTATGAGATAGATCAAAGAGGTTAGGTGGCGAGTGGTTATAGTGCAGAGAAAAAGGGGTTACGTTCACGTAGATAAATATAATAAAGAGGACAAGATATAATATGAGTAAAGAGAGGAAATTAAGGCTTATTCAGGTTGCGAAGGAGTTTAAGGTTGGCATCAATACAATCACAGACTTTTTGCAGAAGAAGGGTGTAAAGAGTGATGGGTCACCCAATTCGGTGGTTGAATCGAGTGTGTACGCTGTACTTGAAAAGGAGTTTGGCGGCAATCGTAGCAACTATGATGAGCGTGCCTCTGTACGTGAACGAATCGCAAATAAACCAGCTTCGGTGAGCATCGAGAACGAGAGCGTCGATAATCATCAAACTGCGGAGCCAGAGCCAGAGTCTGAGATTTTGATAAAGAGCAATGTAATAGAGGCTCCAAAAACCCTAAAGATATTAGGAAAGATAGATCTTCAACAACAGCCACAGAGAGGTCACCAGAAGGGTGGTCGTAAGGGTGACAATAGAGACAATAGAGGTGGTGCGTCACAAAAACGCGGTACAGAGCATAAAGCAGCACCTGTAGCTCAAAAGGAGGTGGTTAAGCCAGCACCTGCTCCATCACCAACCCCAAAGGTTGAGCCAAAGGTGGAGGTAACACAAACATTAGCGCAACAGAAGCCAGTTGTGAAGCAGCCAGAGCCAGAGGTGGCTCAGGTGGCAGAGACAAAGAAGAGTGATGGAGTGTTCCGTCCAACAAACCATACGCTTGCAGGACCTCAGGTCTTGGGAACGATGGATGTATCTGCATTCTCGGCTGGTGGCAAACATAAGCGTAAGCGTCTAGCCAAAGAGAAGGTAGATGTGAACAAGCCAGGAGCAGGTTCAAACCGCTCGGGTGGTCAAGGTGGAGGAAACCGTCAAGGCGGTGGAAACCATGGAGGAGCACAAGGTGGCGGACACAACAATAATAATAATAACGCACAAGGCGGACAACGTCAATCGCAAGGCGGAGGTCAAGGTGGACAACGTCAAGGCGGCAATAATAACAATAATGCAGCAGGTCAAGGTCGCAAGAGCCGTAATGCTGCAAACAACCAGCGAAACAATCAACGTCCAACAGGGGCAGCTGGAGCACAGCGCGCAGAGGTGAGCGACGAGGAGGTTTCAAAGCAGGTAAAAGATACTTTGGCACGTTTGACATCCAAAGGAAATAAGGGCAAGGGAGCTAAATATCGTCGTGACAAGCGTGACGCATTTGAGGAGAAGCGTGGCGAGCAGATGGAGCGCGAGGCTAGCGAAAAGTCAATCTTAAAGGTTACAGAGTTTGTGACAGTTAGTGAGTTGGCAACGATGATGGATGTCTCTGTTACAGAGGTTATTACATCTTGTATGAACCTTGGTCTTATGGTGTCGATCAATCAGCGATTGGATGCCGAGGCATTGGTTGTTGTCGCTGAGGAGTTTGGATATAAGGTTGAGTTCGTATCGGTCGAGATTCAGGAGGCTATTACAGACGATGTCGATACAGAGGATGATCTTGTTTCTCGTCCACCAATTGTAACGGTGATGGGTCACGTTGACCATGGTAAGACATCGTTGTTGGATAATATCCGTAAGGCAAATGTAATTAGCGGTGAGGCTGGAGGAATCACTCAGCACATCGGAGCATACTCTGTGGAGTTGAAGGGTCAGAAGATCACATTCTTGGATACTCCAGGTCACGAGGCGTTTACCGCGATGCGTGCTCGTGGAGCTAAGGTTACCGACGTTGCTGTCATCGTTGTTGCGGCAGACGATAGCGTCATGCCACAGACTACGGAGGCTATCAACCACGCTCAGGCGGCAGGTCTTCCGATGGTGTTTGCAATCAATAAGTGTGATAAGCCATCGGCTAATCCAGAGAATATCAAGGATCAGTTGGCTCAGATGAACTACCTTGTTGAGGATTGGGGTGGTAAGTATCAGAGTCAAGAGGTGTCGGCGAAGATGGGTCTTAACCTCGATAAACTCCTCGAAAAGGTGCTTCTTGAGGCGGAGATGTTGGATTTGAAGGCTAACCCAAATCGTAAGGCTTCGGGAACAGTTATCGAGTCTACTTTGGATAAGGGTCGTGGATATGTCTCTACAATCTTGGTTCAGAATGGAACTCTAAAGGTGGGAGATGTAATCCTATCTGGAACATATACAGGTCGCGTAAAGGCGATGTTCAACGAGAATAGTATTAAGTTGGACTCTGCAGGCCCATCAACTCCAGTTCAGGTGTTGGGACTTAATGGAGCACCTCAGGCGGGTGACACATTCAATGTAATGGATGATGATCGTTCGGCTCGTGAGGTTGCGACTAAGCGCGAGCAGTTGCAGCGTATGCAGGGTCTGATGACTCAGAAGCATGTTACGTTGGATGAGATCGGTCGTCGTATCGCAATTGGATCGTTTAAGGAGCTTAATATCATCATCAAGGGAGATGTTGATGGATCTATCGAGGCTATGTCTGGATCGCTTATTAAACTCTCTAAGGAGGAGGTTCAGGTGAATGTGATCCACGCTGCTGTGGGTCAGATCTCGGAGTCGGATGTGTCGTTGGCTGCCGCTTCGAACGCTATCATTGTTGGTTTCCAGGTTCGTCCATCGGCTGCTGCGCGTAAGGTGGCGGAGAAGGAGGAGATAGAGATCCGTCTCTATTCAATCATCTACGATGCGATCAACGATATCAAGGATGCAATTGAGGGTATGTTGGAGCCAATTATGAAGGAGGAGATCGTCTGCTCAGTCGAGGTGTTGGAGGTATTCAAGATCACCAAGGTTGGTACAGTCGCAGGATGTTTGGTTCGTGAGGGTAAGATCTCTCGCAACACTTCGATCCGTGTTATTCGCGATGGTATCGTGATCTACACAGGAAAACTTGGATCGTTGAAGCGATTTAAGGATGATGTTAAGGAGGTCGCTTCGGGATTTGATTGCGGTTTGAACATCGAGTCGTTCAATGATATCAAGATCGGCGATATCATCGAGGGGTATGAGCAAGTAGAGGTAAAACGATAATTTCGAGCTTGGATCGCACGCCATTTTTGGCACATCCCTGCGCTTTTAAATGCTCACGTACTTAAAGTACGCTCCGCTTTAAAATGCTCGCGATGCACCAAAACTGACGCACGCTGCAAGCTCTCAGAAGAGAAATATAGTAAATATAATCAAAATAAAATTAAATAGATGAGCGCAATTAAGTTCGTAACAGCAGCTGAGGCTGTTAAAGCGATTAAGTCTGGGGATCATATCCACCTCAGTTCGGTAGCTTCGGCACCGCAGTGTCTAATTAAAGCGATGTGTGAGCGTGGCGACAATGGAGAGCTACGTGATGTACACATCCATCACCTTCACACAGAGGGGCCTGCACCATACTCTGAGGCTAAGTATGAGGGGGTATTCCAGTTGGACTCTTTCTTCGTTGGAGGAAATGTTCGTAAGACTACACAGGCTGGATATGCTGACTATATCCCTGTATTCTTGTCTGAGACTCAGAAGTTGTACCGTTCGGGAGCTGTTCCTTGTAACGTAGCGATGATTCAGGTTTCGACTCCAGATCAGCATGGTTATGTATCGTTGGGAACATCTGTAGATGCAACTTTGGCAGCTGTTGAGACTGCGGAGACTGTTATCGCTGTTGTTAATAAATATGTACCACGTTCGTTCGGTGACGCGATGATCCACTCTTCTCGTATCAACATCTTCGTTGAGGAGGATTGTCCATTGGAGGAGGCTCACTTCTCTGAGCCATCGGAGGTCGAGGTTATGATCGGAAAGAATTGTGCAGCTCTTATCGAGGATGGTGCAACACTTCAGATGGGTATTGGAGCAATTCCTAACGCTGTGCTTTCGCAGTTGACAGGTCACAAGAACTTGGGAATCCACACTGAGATGTTCGCCGACGGAGTTCTTCCTCTTGTTGAGGCTGGCGTTATCAATGGTGCAGCTAAGAATATCGACAAGGGTATGATGGTATCTACATTCCTTATGGGATCTCAGAAGGTCTACGACTTTATTAACGACAACCCAGGTGTACGTATGATGGATGTTGGTTACACAAATGATCCATATATCATCTCGAAGAATGACCGTGTAACTGCTATCAACTCAGCTTTGCAGGTTGACCTTACAGGTCAGGTTTGTGCAGACTCTTTGGGGACTAAGTTCTATTCGGGAGTTGGTGGACAGGTTGACTTCGTCTACGGAGCATCATTGTCGAAGGGTGGTAAGGCTATGATCGCTATGCCATCTGTTACAAACAAGGGTCTTTCGAAGATCGCTCCAGTATTGACTTCAGGTGCAGGTGTCGTTACAACTCGTTCACACATGCGTTGGTTTGTAACTGAGTATGGTGCAGTAGATTTGTATGGTAAGAGCATGCAGGAGCGCGCACGTCTCTTGATCTCTATCGCACACCCATCAGCACAAGAGGAGTTGGACAAGGCATCCTTCGAGCGTTTCGGCCCACACCACACATATGTTAAGGGGTATATGGCAAAATAATTTAGCCAGAATATATTTTTAGAGGAGAGTGCAGCGATGTACTCTCTTTTTTGCTCAAATATTGTT
>JBCQUC010000058.1:0-11554 GCA_047174275.1 Rikenellaceae bacterium
AGCAGTCAAACTTTTCTTCTAAGATACTGAAAATTAGGGACTTTTGCAAATATTCACAGGCGTTTATTTGTTGATTATCAACCAGTTATGCTGCATTCATCTTTTTTGTCGGGTAGTTAGCGCAAATATAGTAATATTTTCCGAATATCACCTATGACAATGACACCTCCACATCCTCAATGCGAAGTTTGGCTTCCAAGTTGAGTGCCTTGAAAACCTTGATTATTGTTGAGATCGTGAGGTTCTTGCCATTCTCAATCTTCGAGATTTGAGCTTTTTGCACACCTATCAACTTGCCTAAATCCTCTTGTGTTAGCTGTTTAGACTCTCTGATCTCTTTGATCTTCTGACCCACCATCCATAGCTCGATAGATGAGTCGTACTCCTTTCTCGATTCCGTTCCCTTTTTTCCGAAAGTCTCGTCAAGAATCGTATCCAACGATGTAAATTCTGATTTTGTATTCATAATCTTATCTCCTTTGAAAGTAGAGTTCCATAATATTTTTAGCCTTATCAATCTCTTTTTGGGGCACTTTGCTGACCTTTTTGATAAATCCGTGAGTGGCTATCACCAACGTCTCTTTGCCATCTCTTTTGTCCCAAAAGGCGAGCATTCGGTACTGCTTGCCAGCGTATAATGTTCTAAACTCCCAAATGTCACCCGTCAATTTTTTGAGCAACTTCGGGTCTAGGCATAGCGATGCCTTGTGCATATTGCTAACGATTTTCTCTCGTGTCTTTACATCTACTCGACGCAAAAACTCAACCGCTTCATCGTGTAACTCGACTCTAAATTTTGCATTTAAATTCATCTTTATCTATATTACGTTGTAAAGATACGAAATGTTTCCTTAAATAGAAACTTTTATATCTATATAATCTGTGAGTAATAGTGTATTTTCGTGTTACCCCAACAAATTCACCAACTCCCTCTTCATCTCTTCGTCAATATCTCGGTAGCGTGCAAATGCTTTTGAGCCCTCTTTGTGACCCGATAGCGACCCCACCAAATTGGGATCTTTCACCTGCTTGTAGAGGTTGCCGACAAATGTTCTGCGTGCTAGATGTGACGATGCTATCTCATACAAAACTCGTTTCTCCTCCTCACGTGTGGTTGGATTTATGATGGTGACCATGCGTTTCAAACCTGCTGCCTTGAAGATCCGTTTGATGCTGACATTATATTTCTGCTCCGTGATGAATGGAAGTAGTGAGTCACCCTCGCAAATTTGGTATCTGTCGAGAATCTCCAACGCTGTCTCGTTGAGTGGTACTCGTACTGTCTCTGGGCGACCATCCTTGGTTTTGCGTGGGATATACTCAATTGCGCCACAGATCACATTTGACTTCTTCATCTTTAGGAAATCCCCAATTCGACAACCGATCAGACATTGAAAGACAAAAATATCTCGCTGAACAGCAAGTGAGCGGTGGCGTGAGAGGTTGGTGCGATAGATCTTGTTTCGCTCCTCGATCGTTATATATATAGGTGTTCCGTATGTGCACTCCTCCAACGAGAACTCCGAGAACGCTTTGTTAGTGTAGCCTTTGTTGTCGTTGCACCAATAGATGAATGTGCGAATTTTGGAGAATATACCCAGCAGTGTGTTGCGACCTCTAGGCTTCGGGACTCTCGATTCGGTGATCTTCTCGTAGAGCATTGGGTACTCATCATAGTAGATATGCTCCTTGTCGGCAAACTCCCAAATGTCACGTAGGGTGTCCGCTGTTATCTCCTCCACGTATAATATGTAGCTCTTTTGTCCTCGACGAATAGTGCGGATGAAGAGCTCGTAACGTTTGAGTATTCGCCTAACGACACGATAATTCTTCTGTCTCACCTCAGATATTTTATGCTTTTGGAGGAACTCCTCGAATAGCTCGTCTAGGGTGGGTTTGTAATCTTCCTCAAGAACTACTTGGTATTTTTTAGGATTGTAGTAGATGTCTAGTGTTAGTTTCAACCACTCTTTATCTACACCATCTTCCTGCTTAGAGTACTCTTTTTCGAGATAAGTTTTGAGATTGCGAAGCTCGTTGTTGATCGAAATACGCAACTCCTCGTCACATATTACTTTGCTCTTAACCTGCTCCGATTTGTCATCCCAAAGATTGGGGTTGATAGATAATTTTGTCGGTGCTACAGAGTCGAATTTTCGACCATCTCTCACTCGAATATAGATCGTAGCTTGTGACTCGGTGTCGTATCGCTTTGCGCTCTTTTTTATGATAGCTGTTGTTTTCATCCTTGGTGTGGGTTTCGTTTCTTTTCACAAATATAGTAAATTTTCCCCACATTTTCCCCACCGATGCTAAACTGCTGTAAATTCTGCTAAATTGTTATAAATTCATATATTCTTACAAAATACTGACAATCAGTTAGTTTGCATTATTTTACCGTGATTTTCACATTTATCCAAATCCATAAATATTTAATATATCGAGCCCCTGAGGGGGTACTAAGTAGAGCACTAATCACGATTACAAGGTGGTTAGTGCTCTATTTTTTTTGCATTTACACCATACGCATACAAATAAAAAAAGAGGTTGTCTAACCATTTCTGATTAAGACAACCTCTGTGTGACACCGCCAGGACTCAAACCTGGAACCTTCTGATCCGTAGTCAGATGCTCTATTCAATTAAGCTACGGTGCCATTCCTTTGTTTGCAACTTGGTTATTCCCTTATTGCGAGTGCAAATATATAACGTTTTTTCTTATTATGCAAATATTTCGAGGGTTATTTTGTGATTATTTTTATGCAAATTAGATAATACCCTAAAAATAAACACGTTACAAAATAGGCTTTTTTATCACTCTTTTGGGTGCAGCAACCTCTCGATCTGGATTTTCCTTGACAAATGCCTCCCACGATGAACTGCCACCTCTCTTTAACTCTTTGCGTCCTCCACCTAGCCCCTTGGAGCGACCCACCAAATAGTGACCATTTAGTGGATTTGCCGTTGTATAGAGGTGACAGAGTGCCGCCGCCATACCATCCGTTGCATCGAGACGCGCCTCGACCTCTTTTAGCCCAAGAATCGAACGCACCATAGCTGCCAACTGCTCCTTTGTTGCCGCTCCTTGCCCCGTTACAGCCTGTTTGATTCTAGTTGGTGCATACTCAAAGACATCGACCTCACGACTCAAAGCTGCCGCCATTGCAACCCCTTGAGCTCGTCCGAGCTTCAACATCGACTGCACATTCTCCCCAAAGAATGGAGCTTCGAGAGCCACCTCTCGCGGTTTGTATTCGTCGATTATCGCCCCAACACGATCAAATATCATCTTCAGCTTCGCATAGGGATCTTCTAATCGATGCATATCTATCACCCCCATCACAACACTCAGAACCTTAGAGCCGCGCACCTCAACCACACCATATCCCATATAGTTAGTCCCAGGGTCTATCCCTAAGATTCTATAGTGCTCACCTCGCTGCATAAATAAAGATATTATTAGTTTTTGCTAAAACTTTTTTTTAGCAGTCCCACTTGAGATACGTTCCGCAAGGAACGTCATCCTGAACTTGTTTCAGGATCTCTGCATCATTGATTAAACTATTATTTACTAACATATTACAGAGACAACATTATCATTTGCAGAGATCCTGAAACAAGTTCAGGATGACGAAATTTTCAATTTCGTATCTCAAGTGGGACTATCGGCAAAAGCAAGCCCCTATTTGTTGTAATGCTGATAACACGTTATATTCTGCATATTACAAAGAGTTCTCGTTTTATCGGAGATCAATAAATATTGATTACTCGCCCTTAAGCTCCTTCAGAGCCCTCTCTAGCTCACGAACTGTGCGTGCAATGTTTGGAAGATCCTTTATAACGGCTGCTGTACGGTGGAACTGGATGCCAGGAAGTGCTGGATATCCCATACGAACCTCGTTATCTGGAACATTCTTATCGATTCCACTCTTAGAGCCGATCTTGACATTATTTCCAATTACAATATGATCCTTTATACCAACTTGACCCGCCAAGAAACATCCACTTCCGACGCGTGATGTTCCTGCGATTCCCATCTGTGCCGACGATACTGTATTCTCGCCAATCACAACATTGTGTCCGATCTGGATCAAATTATCCAACTTCACACCATCCTTAATGATTGTTGAGTCGGTCTTTGCACGGTCGATACATGTATTTGCACCGATCTCTACACGATCTCCAACCACGACATTTCCTAGCTGTGGGATCTTATCAAATCCGCCCTCTGCATTTGGCGCAAATCCAAATCCATCCGCTCCGATAACTGCCCCTGAGTGAACTATACACCCTTTACCAATGTGGCAACCCTCGTAGATCTTCACACCAGCGTAGATTATTGTACCCTCACCAATAGTGACACCATCACCAATATAACACTGTGGATAGATCTGGCAATCCTCGCCGATCTTCGCGCCACCCTCAATAACGGTAAACTCACCAACATAGACATCCTCGCCGATCTCTGCCGACTCTGCAATGGCTGCCATCTTACTCACACCGCTCTTTTTTGGACGCGCTGCGCTATACATCTCAAGCAACTTCAAGATGCACTCCCCAGCGTTATCGACTCGAATTTGAGTCGCTGCAATTGGTGCTGATGGCACAAACGACTTATCAACTAGAACGATTGACGCTCCCGTTGTATAGATAAACACCTCATATTTTGGATTGATAAGATATGCTAGCGAACCCTCGCGACCCTCCTCAATTGAGGATACTGTGCTCACCTTAACATCCTTATCTCCTACGATATCACCACCCAAAAAGGCTGCGATCATCTCTGCTGAAAACTCCATTTTCATACTCTAAATTGTTTTAAGTTGTTACTCTCGATAATCCTCGATATTGATACCTATAGGCATCATCGAGCTCACATCGCGCCCAAAAGCCAATAGCTCTCTCACGCAACTTGATGATATATGTGCCACTGATGCTGGGGTTAGCAACATCACGGTCTGTAGTTCGGGGTAGATCTCGCTATTGACAGCCTCCAAGGTTCTCTCCATCTCCAGATCCATCGAGTTTCGAATGCCTCGCACCATCGCTACAGCTCCAATCTCACGGGCAAAATCAACCGTCATACCTCGATATATACTACTTGTCACACGTGGCTCATCCAAGTAGTAATCATCAATCAATCTAACCCTCTGCTCTGGCTCTAGAAGCCCACTCTTAGATATATTACACCCTACACCAACAACCACACGATCAAAGAGTTTTAGAGCTGAGCTGACCAATGCAGCGTGCCCCTTTGTAAATGGATCGAACGACCCTGGGAATAGGGCTATTCGCTCTCTTTTCTTCGCTGTATCCATCGTTATAGATCTTTATAGAGGATGTAATCTGGACGAATAAAATCCGTTCCCTCTATTTTATAGTCACCTTGACGCGCAATTTGCAGACCAATCTTAAAGTAGAAGTCAACCGCCTTGTTACTTCTATTTACATTTAACTCCATACGACATGGCTGACCTTTACATAGCCTCTTCACCTCCTTAAAAGCGTGCTCTATCAAGACTCTACCATACCCTTTTCCATGTACACCGTAGTTGAAATAGAGTTTTTCGAGGTGTACTAAGTTTTCAGCTTCGGGATGCAACGACAAATAACCGACTGCTTTACCTTTTTCAAAGAATAGATAGAACTGTTGACCCTCTTCGAATTGAGCTTTTAGGCTCTCCTCGGAGTACATCCAGTCAATCATCCAATCATTCTGCTCCTTAGATACGATTCCCTTATATGTCTGCTCAAAACTTGGCAGAGCAATTTCGCGAAGCGTCGGGATCTCGACTGGAGATACTTGTGTTATTTGATACTCTTTATCACTATTTTTGATCCTCAAATACTCCTCAAACGTGTAAGGGTATTCAAACTTCACACCCCTATCAAAATGCTCTTGGTCAACCATCTGCCACTCATCTACGCTCCACTCTGGGAAGATCGTATCCCCCTCGTACTCTTTGTGTACACGTGTCAAATAGAGACGATCCGCCAATGGCATAGCCTCGGCATAGATCTGCGCACCGCCAATGATAAAGACTCTATCAGCTGGTGTAAATAGGTTCAACGCCTCATTCAGAGAGTGTACTACAGTGCACCCCTCAATCTTAAGATCTGACCTTGAGATCACGATATTTTGTCGATTTGGAAGTGGTCGCCCCAACGACTCATAGGTCTTGCGCCCCATAATCACAGGGTGTCCCGATGTTATGCATTTGAAGTGCTTCAAATCCTCGGAGATATGCCATAGCAGCTGATTATCCCCCCCGATAACTCCATTATCAGCTATTGCTACAATTACATTTATCATGATTTCAGGTGATTTTAGAACGACATTGGAGCCGATATTGTTGGATATGGATCGTACCCTTCGAGTTTAAAATCCTCGTATTTAAAGTCGAAGATAGATTTCACCTCGCTATTTATCGTCATCTTTGGGAGTGACCGCGGAGTGCGTGAAAGCTGCTCTGCGACCTGCTCCATATGGTTTAGATAGAGGTGTGTATCACCCAAAGTGTGGATAAATTCACCAACCTCAAGACCACACTCTTGCGCCATCATCATCAACAAAAGCGCGTACGAGGCGATATTGAATGGAACACCCAAAAATGTATCGGCACTACGCTGATAGAGCTGACACGACAATCTACCATCAGCAACATAAAACTGAAACATCACATGACACGGAGGCAACGCCATTTCGTCGATCTGAGCCACATTCCACGCCGAGACAATCATACGACGCGAATTAGGAGAGTTTTTGATTGTCTCCAACACCTCGCTAATCTGGTCAACTACCCCACCGTCAGCCCCCGACCAACTACGCCACTGATCTCCATATACTGGCCCTAGATCTCCATATTTATACTCTGCGATAGTTGAATCCAAGCCAATCAATGTAAAAAACTCTTCGCGAGAGATCGCCTCTTTACCATCTGCTGCCGACAATTCACAATAGTAACGATAGGCATCATTATCCCAAATATGCACCCCATTCGAGAGTAGATATCCGATATTTGTATCCCCCTTCAAGAACCACAACAACTCATGTATGATACCCTTCAAAAAGACCTTTTTGGTGGTGAGCAACGGAAACCCATCGCGTAGATCAAAGCGCATCTGGTGACCAAACACGCTCTTTGTTCCTGTTCCCGTTCTATCCCCTTTGATCGCCCCTTGCGTTGTGATCTTCTCTAATAACTCTATATATTGTCTCATTTTACTCTACCTTTTCAATTGTCATATTACCCTGTCGATCCAACTTCGCATAGGTTGGAGTGCTGCCTCCATTCCAGTTACTCACGAATGTCACCAAGTACTCTCTCTGCGAAGAGTCTAAAACCTGATGTTGGAGTGTTTGGTGAAGATGTCCATAGATGTAATGGTCGCATGGCGAAATCTCCTGTTGCTGTGCCGCATACTCCACCAATGGTTCTATACCCTTACCTCCGAGTGTATTGTCTGACTCTGCTCTAAAGTGTTTTTCTCGTGATTTATCACTCCACCAAAGCCCAAATTTAAGAGCTATATCGGGGTGTACAAACCAAGAGAAGGCGACTCTTACGAACTTTGATCTAAAGAGGGTGTTTATTATCTGGAGCTTCCAATCTCCCGTAACATTGAGGTTATCTCCATGAGCAACATGAATGACTCTTCCATTCAGCGTAAATCTCTCAGGCGAGGTATATATCTCAACGCCACACTCCTTGTTCAGATAGTCACCGAGCCACATATCGTGATTCCCCGCCATATAGACAACCCGAACTCCACGATCCGTAACTTTAGCGATCTGAGCCAAACTTCTCACAAAGCCCTTTGGAACGACGTGTTTATACTCAAACCAAAAGTCGAATATATCGCCACACAAAAAGATCGCATCAGCATCTTTTGAGACCCTCTCCAACCACTCCACAAAGAGTGCCTCGACCCTGCGAGATTCATCTCGACCTCCCGATCCAAGGTGTACATCCGACGCAAAATAGATCATATCCTCTACTTTTTAATCTCTGCGGCAACTACTCGCTCTAGCTCACCTCCATATAGATTACGACCAACGATCTCGCCGCTTTTGCTAATCAGGATGTTTGAAGGTATCTTTGTGATGTTATAAAGACCAAGCGACTGAGAGCGAGTTCCCTGAAGGTCACTAACCGAGATCCAAGGTAACTTTTGAGCCTGAACCGTATTGATCCAAATTGATTTAGAGGTGTCAATACCAACCTGATAGACCTCAAAACCGCCATCTTTGTAGGTATTATATATCTCCTTTAAATCGACATTATTGCGATTGCTACTTCCAACCTCTGCTGACCAGAAATCTATCAAGATAACCTTGCCAACAAGCGACGAAAGGGCGATCGTTTTACCAAACATATCATTCAACCTTAGCTCTGGATAGTCGCTATACGACACCGAGTTAATAAGTTCGATACGCGCCTCGCTAGCCTCGATTCTATGTTTGAGCAGCGATACATATGGAGATTGTGGATACCTTTCGCTAATCCCCTCCAACACAGCTCTCGTATAGATCACATCGCTACTCTCGCTAACAATAAAACTATCCCCTGGCAGAAGTTGAAAAAGCGCGTAGACCGCCGCCATCGTCCCCTTATTTGTTACGATAAACTTGATCTGATCGTGTTTAATATCTCGATATAGCTCATTATACTCCCTTACGACATCCACAGCATCTTCGTTTTCACGCTGCATAGCGGCATAACGCGCTGCGATCTTATTCAACTCACTACTCTGCTTCACATAGTTTTGGTAGAATGTCCTAAGCAGCTCTGTCTCCTCCGATCCACCAACAGTATAATTTAGCGACAAACTACCCAAAGTGCTCACCTTGACATGGTCTCCACGTCGCCCCAAGATCGGAGCTCGCCCCATATCATATCGCAACTCATAGACCATCGGTGTCACTGGTGCACTCTTCACCACAAATCTATATCGTCCAGTTGACGACAACTCCACCGAATCAATAGTCTTACGCACTCCGCTTTGAACCTGATCCAGATATATCATCGATACTCCATCCTCTCCACAAACTACCTCTCCGCTCACAACAAGCGAAGAGCGACCATATGCCCACCAAACTAAAGCACATCCAATTATAAGCGACACAACTATTGGTACTAACAAGCGAACTCTCATCTACAATTCTATAATTTATTTTAATACATTTCACCAAGCCACATAACGAAATGTAACTTTCGGGGATCTAAGGTAGTAATTTTTTATCTATTTACGTTACGTCTTGGTGCACTATTTTTCTGAAAAGTGCGTCCTTGGAAGTTACTTCGACCCTTTGAGCCACTACGCTGCATTGTGCTTTTCTGCCCTTTCGAGTTTTTTCGCCCCTTTGGATTATAGCTCGATTGGGCGTTTTTGTAGTCACTTCGGATATTATTTATAGCTGCTTCGTCGATTACAATGCTATCTTCAGCCATCATCTTTATATCCTTTATAATCACCTCGTTATTGGGATGCTCCTGATTATACTCAAAACTCCTCGAACGCATACACCTAGCGATCCCCTCCACAGCACTAGCCACCAACTCTGGGTTCTGCTCCTTAGCCAAAGATTGAATCATCTGCCCAACATACTTACCATAATGTTTATAGTGGATACGCTGACGATTATAACTCATCTTATTGGGTTTTACCTCGATATGTTCGCGCGTAGGAGAGGGATATGGAGAGTCTACATCTAGCTGAAAATCAGAGATTATAAAGAGGTGATCCCACAATTTATGGGTGAAATCAGCCGTATCACGAAGCAACGGATTGATATTGCCCATAACAGCAATAACAGCATGTGCCTGACGATTGCGCTCCGCACGATCCTCGATTTTCATCAAAGAGTCCACCATCTCTTGAATGTGACGACCATACTCTGGAAGATGAAGTTTTCGACGTGTATAATTGTAATTTTTATCCATATCAAGTAATAACTAATGTATTTTATATAACGTAATTTATTGGTTGAAAATTGCTCTTTTAAGCCTACTTTATTCAATATATAGCCATTATAAGTCCCCCATTTGGGCTTCGAGGAGCTCTCTATGGTGTTCCGTGACTCAATTGGCGCAATGCTTATTTTTCGAGGAAAGTGATTAACTTCGTGCAAAAGTAACAATTTTTTTGCATATATAAGCAATGAATAAAATTTTAATATTAGAACCAACAAAAAGTGTGCGAAAGAGCCTCTGCGAATTGATGGAGCTCGAAGGGTTTGCCACATTGGGTGTAGAGGATCTCGAACAAGGTGAACAAGTTGTAGTCTCGGCATTGGCACAACGCTCCCCATTCGATCTTCTTCTTATTGATAGTTGTATCGGCTCTCCATCGTCGGGGGCAATCACATCGCTCCCATTTATTGTCATCTCGTGTCAACCCTCAATTGACGATGCTATGGCAGCAGCTCGACGTGGAGCTATAGACTATATGTGTCGTCCATTCGATATCAATCGACTTCGCTCAACCGTACATGATGCTATCGAGAACCACAACACAGAGTCCGAACCTCAAGAGACACCACCAAAAACTTCGAAACGCGCCTCATCGCGCAAATCAACCCAATCAAGACCTATCGTTGGAGTGTCGGAGCAGGTGGAGAGGCTACGAGCTCTAATTGCGAAGATTGCACCATCAGATGCTCGCGTAATGATACTTGGTGAGAATGGCACAGGAAAAGAGCTCGTTGCTCGATCTATTCACGATCTCAGTCCACGGGCATCGGCACCATTTGTCGAGGTTAACTGCGCCGCCATCCCCTCGGAGTTGATCGAGAGCGAACTCTTCGGACACGAGAAGGGGGCATTCACCTCTGCCGTTAAACAACGACACGGCAAATTTGAACAAGCAGAGGGTGGAACGCTCTTCCTCGATGAGATTGGAGATATGTCACTCGCTGCTCAGGCAAAGGTTCTACGAGCCCTCCAAGAGCGGAAAATCAGCCGTGTCGGCAGCGATCGTGATATCAATGTCGATGTAAGAGTCGTAGCCGCAACAAACAAAGATATTCGCACTGAGATAACAACTGGTAATTTCAGGGAGGATCTATACCATCGCATTGGAGTTATAGTCGTTCGTGTAGCTGCGCTCCGTGAGCGCAAAGAGGATATCCCTCTGCTTGTCGACCACTTTCTACATATTATCTGCGAGGAGTACAATATAGATTGCAAAAAGATCACATCCGAGGCGATAGAGATGTTGAAAGATATGGAGTGGAGCGGAAATATTCGCGAGCTTCGCAATGTTGTTGAGCGACTCATTGTCCTCTCCGATCGACAGATTGAAGCCCGTGATGTTGAGGAGTATTGCCACTATTAAACGATTTCGGGTGAGCCCACAAAAGACTCACCCGAAAAACTTAGCTCTCAGAATAGATTACTCCTCCGAGAACTCATCTTTACCTACTCCGCAGATCGGACATACCCAATCCTCTGGAAGATCGTTGAAATCTGTTCCTGCCTCGATACCAGCATCTGGATCACCCTCTTCAGGATCATAAACGTAAGCACATGGCTCACAAACATACTTTTTCATAC